>JAKBAP010000397.1 GCA_021808995.1 Planctomycetota bacterium
CGCCGACCCCGGCGAACGAGCCCGGCTCGAGGAAATGCGGGGAATCCTGGATCGGCTCACCGGCGGGCCACTCTCGCGCGATCAGTTCCAGCCGTGAGCGAGGGTGTCAAGAATCGGGCTCGGTCGATCGTCCCTCGACGCGGCAAATAATGCATTTGAGATAATCTGTTTCGAGGCAGCTCGCGGCGATGGGGTGGTCGGATGCCTGACCGCGCTGTTCGAGGATCTGCAAGTTCCGACCCACATGCTCGGCCGCGCTCGCCAGAACGTCCAGGAACATCACCCGATCCACGAGCCCCGAACACGAACAGGCGACCAGGAGGCCATCGGGCTCGAGAAGCTCGATCGCCATGCGAATGAGCCGGACGTAAGCCTTGAGCGCGCTCTCGAGGTCCTTGGCCGCTCGCGCGAATTTGGGTGGGTCGCAGATCACGACCCCGAACCGGTCGCCCTGCTCGTGGAGTCGGGCGATGGCCTCGTGGGCGTCCCCGGTCTCGAACTGGGCGTGGGCGAGACCATTGAGCGCGGCGTTTTCGCGGGCCCGGTCGATCGCGACGGCCGAACTGTCGACGCCCAGGGTCGAGGCCGCCCCACCGTGCGAAAGCGCGGACAGCGAAAACCCTCCTGTGTAACAATAAAGGTCGAGCACGCGGCGATTCGCGCAGTAGCGAGCGACGGCCCGGCGGTTGTCGCGCTGATCGAGATAAAAGCCGGTCTTTTGACCACCCCGGGGGTCGACCCGATAGACAAGTGCGTTTTCCTCGATCGTGATCGGGCCATCGGGCATGGTTCCCAGGACGATCTCTTGGTCGAGGGGAAGGCCCTCGCGCTGGGCGATTCCACGCTCGGTCCGCGCGACCAGTCCCTGGACCCCCTCAAGCCCTGAGAGGAGTCCGAGCAACGGATCCCGACGCAGGTAAAGCGCCAGGCTGGTGAATCGGACGACGAGCCAGTGGTCATAGCGGTCGACGGTGAGGCCAGACAGACCATCGCTCTCGCTGGCGATCAATCGATAGCCCGCGCGAGGGGTGCCCAGGGCGAGGACCTGGCGTCTGAGGCGCTCGGCGGCCGCGATTCGCGTGGACCAGAAGGGCTCATTGAGGGGGCGGTCCTCCCAGCGATACAACCGGACGCGAATGGTGCTGGCGGGGTTATAGAGCCCGCGAGCGATGAACTGCTCCTCGCGCGAGACGAGCGTGACCTCGTCCCCGGCCTGGGGCTCGCCCTCGACCCGGGCGATCGAGGAATCGTAAACCCACGGGTGGCGGGCGAAAAACGGACGGGCGCGGCGTGCCCTGAGGATCACGCGGGGGGGCGATGTCATGGTTGACCTTCGGGAGCCGCGCCCACGTGTGCGAGGATGGCCAGGTTCACGAGTCGGCCGATCCGCGGGGCGAGGGTCTACTCGCCGCCTCGAACTCGGCGAGGTAGGCGAGGGTCCGGTCGAGCTGGGTCTTCAGGTGGCGGACCCTGAGGAGCCCGCGGATTCGGCACAGGAGCTCGATCTTATTCACCGGCTTGGTGAGGAAGTCGTCAGCGCCCGCCTGAACGCCACGCTCGAAGTCGGAGGCTTCGTTGAGGGCGGTCACCATCAGGATCAAGAGATCCTTGGTCGCTTCACTGGCGCGGAGTTTCTTGCAAACCTCGAACCCTGAGAGCCGGGGCATCATCACGTCGAGCAAAAGCAGGTCGGGCGCGAACCGCTCCACGACGAGCAGCGTCTCCTCGCCGTCGTGGGCCGTCTGGATCTCGCACTCGAAATCGCCCAGGTAGGCCTCGAGCAGTTCCACGTTCTGGTGGTTGTCGTCGGCAATGACAATCTTGGGTGGGTCGAGCGACTCTTCCAATTCCCAATCTCCTCGGACGAGCCCGCTCGGTTTCCATAACCGGGGGATCGCGGCATCAAAGGTCGCGCCCAATGACGACCAGGAGGGCGTCACGAGCTTCATCTTGACGCCTAGAATATACAGCGAGACGCGCGTGAATGACAGTGACCCGGACGCGATCGACCACGCGGTCTCCCCTCCTCGCCCACCGCGCTGGGGGGAAATTCCTGATCCTTCGCGTTTGGTTGCCTTGGGACGTTGCTCCTGTCCATTCCTATGTTAAAATTGGGTGGATTGTGGGAAACATCGACCTGAACCAGCAGCCTCCTTGTTTTGAGCCTTCTTCATCCGAAAGGAGGCAAGATCATGCCCTTGGCCGATATCGATCGCAAGCTCATCGATCGTTGCCTGAGTAAAGAGCCTGGCGCGTGGAACGACTTCGTGGATCGGTACGTGGGTCTGATCTATCATGTGATCAGCCACGCCGCCCACGCTCGCAGCCGCACCCTCTCGACCGAGGACATGGAAGACGTCGCGGCCGAGGTGTTTCTCAAGATCGTCAACGAGGACTACGCGGTCCTGCGCCGATTCAAGGGGCAGAGCTCGCTCCCGACGTATCTGACGGTCGTCGCCCGCCGTACGTGCATTAAACAGCTCGTTAAACGGCATCGCGAGGAAGAGCTCGGCCACACCAATGCCCATCGCGCGATTGTCGAGGAAGGGGCATCGGGCGAGGTCGAGGCCATCCTCTCCGCCGACGAGGTCGAGCGAATGCTCGAGGATCTCCCCGAGCGCGAGGCCGAAATCGTTCGGATGTATCACCTTAAGTTCTTGAATTACCGTCAGATCGGTAAGCGAATGGGGATCCCGGAGAATTCGGTCGGGCCGATCCTGGCCAAGGCGCGAAAGCGGCTACGTGAAGCGGCCGAACAGCGCAGCGCGAATTGACCTGGGCGGTGATCGCCGAACACGGGAAGTCTTAACGACCAGCCCAGAACCCAGCGGGGCTGTTCCCCTGCGTGAGCTCGTCTCCGGGAGCGGTCGGCATGGGCGCGCCGACGACCTCGTCGAATCGGGCACGCCGGGGGGTCGTCATCGAGGTGGTATCATCAATCGGGGTGGGTCGGCCCAGCTTGACGTTCCCGTCGTGCGGCGGGGCCGGAAGAGTCCGGCGAACCGTCGTTCCCGATTCGGGCGAGCGCCCACCAGCAAGCTCCGCCAGGTTGACACGAGCGTAACCCGGGATCTTGGGCTCGACAAATCGGCTCGCCGACTTGGAGGGATCGAGCAGATTCAGCCGCACGTCCTTGAGGGTCACGTCCAGCGTGAGCTGCTCGGGCTTCCACTCCAGGCGGACGTTCTCGGGCAGGTGGCAGACGTCGGCCAGGCTCTCCGAGTCGGTCGAATCCAGGGTATAGGTCTTGTAGCCCTTGATTTCCGCCTGGGCAATCACGGTCTTATGGTCGGACGAATAGAGTCGATAATCCTTGATGCGCTTATTGTGGTTCCAAACGACCATCTCTCGGGTGCCCAGCGGAGAGTTTCGAGAGCCGGCGAACACAATCGTGGTCGTTCCCGGCTCAGGCCCGTCGCGGGTGGTGAGGCTGGCGGCCTCGGCCGAGGAGATGGGACGCACCCCCATCGTTTCGGCGATCCAGTCGGGCTGAAAGCTCTGGGCGAGGGCGCTCTTGTTGCGATCGGCATGGTCGCACCAATAGATCGATTTGTCCTGCTTACTCTGCACCCAGAACCAGAATTCCTGGTCGTTGGAACCAATGTCGGCGACGTTGGAATTCACATGGTTCAAGACGAGCTTGAAATTGCGCGGTTGCTCAAGGGCCAGATGCCCGTCGACACGTCCACGCAGCCCCTGGCCCGAGACGCCAATCGAGGGACGAGCCTGGAGGTCCTTGATGCGCTCGGCGTTTTCGTTATAGGTGGCGACGAAATCCTGGGCCTCGAGCGGTTTTCGCGCCAGGGCCGGCTTTGGGGGTGTCCCAGGGCGCAGGCCCAGGGCCGCGCACCCGCTTGAGCCCGCCAGGGCCATTGCCGTCATCAGGATCAACCGACGACCCTTCATGACCTACTCCGGAAAACGCGACCCGAACCGAACCGCGACCATGGGGATGACGAAACGGGACGTGGCCTCATGCGGATGGGCCGCGTAACCTAATGCATCTCGCCCATGACGACAAGCGCGATCTCCGGGATACCGCGCTCGAGCGATCATCAACCGAAGTCCACCCTAGGTCTAGATCGACCGTCGATCAGGTGGAACTCAAGAATCTCGCAAGGGCGACAAAGCCCTTTTCGAGGGTCGGCATGTTGGTCGCAAACGACATCCTGGCATAACCTTCGGCCCCAAAGGCCGAGCCCATGACGAGCGCGACCCCGGCCTCCGCGAGCGCGGCCAGGCAAAAATCAGTGGAGTTCGTGATCGTTCGCCCACTTAATGTCTTGCCAAAGCTCGAGCTCACATTCATAAAGGCATAGAACGCACCCCCGGGTGCCAGACACTCGACCCCGGGGAGTTTCTCGATTTCGGCCAGGACAAACGCCCTGCGCTTCGTGAATTCCGCTTTCATGAACCGAACCGAGTCCTGGGGCCCGGTGATGGCCTCGAGCGCGGCCCACTGGCTGACAGAGCAAGGATTGGACGTCTCCTGGCTTTGCAGGTCACCCATGAACCTGGAGACCGGCCCAGGCCCGACCGCCCAGCCGATGCGCCAACCGGTCATGGCGTAAGTCTTGCTGACACCTGAGATTGTGATCGTCCTCTGGGCTAATTCGGGGCGTAGCGCGGCAAAACAGGTTGGGGTGACTTCCCCATAGGTGAGCTGTTCATAGATTTCGTCGGAGAGCACCCCGACAGGGGTGGAAAGGACGGCGTCGGCGAGTTCCAGGAGCTCCTCGCGACGATAGACAACGCCCGTGGGATTCGAGGGGCTGTTGATCATGAGCAGCTTGGAACGGGGCGTGACGGCGGCCAGAAAG
>JAKBAP010000025.1 GCA_021808995.1 Planctomycetota bacterium
AACCGAGGGAGTCGGGGCTCGGCGTCGGTCAGCATCCGTGGCACGCTCGGGGCGCCCAAGCTCGCCCGTGGAGTCGCTCGCCGTGAATGAGGAAGTCTCGCGGTATGACACGACGGTGATTATTGAGGGAATCGTCCGCAACAACTCGAAAGAGGCGGAGCACCGGGCAGTGTCGGAGTATCTGGGCCGATACAAGGGGAAGCTGGTTCGCGCCGCCGAGCGGGCGATGCGCAGGCTCGATTTGACCGGGACGCACTGCGACGCCGAGGGACTTGTCGACGTCGCGCTCACCGAGACGATTAAGCTGGCGCGCGAAGGGGCGATCGTATGCGCGGATCGTCATTCGTTTATGATGTTTGTGATTCGTAGGATGGAGTTGGACATCGGAAACATCGCTCGCGGCGCGCGGGCGACCAAACGCGGCTGGAGACGCATCACCGAGCTCACGAGGACGCACGAAGCCACTTCCGCGAGACCCTCACCCGAGGCCCGCGTGGACCTCGAGGACGAACTCGAGGAGATTCTGCGGCTCTTGCCCGATGAGACGTCGCGAGAGATCATCCGGATGCGAATCGCAGGCCATTCGAACGCGGAGATCGGGGCCCATCTGGGCCTCGCCAGGCGGTCGATTGAACGAAAGCTGGAACAGATTGAGGCGATCGCACGGGTGAAGCTCGACACGCCGGAGTCCCACGGGAGCGAGAGGGGCTGATCCCGCGGTCCGGTAAGTGAATGGCACGCCAAGGAGTGGAATCGTCACGCGAGGCACGACGTTCGCCCAGACAACAATCCGCCCGATGTCGCATTTTCGCCGACAACTTACCTTTAACAAGGTGTGGGCTGCTTGGAGTGCGTTGATAGCAGGGGCATCATGGTTCCGAGTGCTATTGACCCTATTCGGAGGAGGTTCGAGATGCGGATGACCAAGGTGTGGCTCCTCACGGCGTGCCTTGGTTTCACTCTGACGGTCGAGTGTCTGCTTCGTGCCAGCGCCGTCCCCGTAGCCGTCGAGACGAGCGTCTCGGCCGGTCTGTACGGAGGGAACATCGGGCCATCGTGTCAGGCGACGAACTCTGGTGCCAACTACAATTACCGCCAGGGTTGTGGCACCACCAATCCCCAGCCGGTCGGAACACCGGATGAGCCAAAGCAAAATCCACTTCGCGCCCTCGAAACGAATGACGCTCTCCGTGAACATCGATTGGGCCTCCATGACCGCTTCGCAATCCGCCACCAGAGAGGGTGACTTGCGCACACTATGGGAATTGAGTAGATACTGTCGCCAGGAGCGGCGCTTATCTCAACATATTCTCGATCGAGCGTCGACCCGGCGCGGGTCTGTCTCGATATGAGGTCTTCAGTTGATCATGCCAACCCTTTTTGCTCTAGTCTTGCTGGCGCAAGTCGGTAGCGATAAGCCCGCCCCCGCGGACGATCAGGCAATCGTCGTCGACAAAGCGCTGCGCGACCTGGTTAGAAAGGGAGGGCCGCGCGTACCCGAGGTTGTGCACTCGGTGAGTGCCGAGGACGTCTGGCAGACCTCGCCCTACCGCGGATTGAATTGCATGTACGCCTTTCTTCGGATGGAAGACGTGCCTGTGGACTATGTGGATCTCAAGAAGAACATTCCCACGACGTTCAAGGGGGCGAGCGTTCTGGAACTCCAAAAGGCGGCGAGCCGGTATCAGATCTCGACTGAGGTTCTCAAGATAACACCAGCCGCGATGCGAGGCTTGAAACCGCCCTTCATCGCCCTGCTGGGAACGGCCCAGAAAGGGGCCGTTGATGGCCATTACGTCGTCGTGTGCGACCAGAACGGAGATTCGATCCGGCTCATTGATGGAACGACCGGCCACCTGGACAGAGTGTCTGCTTCGCTCTTCAACAGGAGCTTCGCGGGCTATGTGTTGGCACGAGAGGGTGGGGGACGAGCCATCGCGGTCGGCGCGGGTTACACCGGCTTGGAGGTTGGCCTCATTCTCGGATGCGTGTTGAATCTTGTCGCACTCTTCGTCATGCGCTCTGGTCGCCCGTCACGGTTGGCCGCCTAGCGAAGCCCCGGAGAATTCGATGCCCCAAGGACGACTGTTGGTACGCGCCCAACCGGCTCAAGTTGAACCCGCCGAGGGAATCGGCGGGTTGATCTCGATCGCCGATCTCAAGGTGGTTCTTGCCCGACTCTTGCCATGTTGGGAGGTATTCAAACTGTCCAGGGCACTTCATGCGCTCCGTCTCTGGGGCCCCGACGCCGTGTTTGATACGGAACACGTCCGACTCCCATTTCCTTGTCGAGTGTATACAGGGCGGGATTTGTTGGCGCTGCTCCTCGATCATCGCCACTTTGCCAAGGTCGTCAGAACCGTGGAACCGATTCTCGCGTCGACCGACGAAGGCGTCGTGGTTGAGTCGAGGTCGACGACCGTGCGGATGGAGGGGGATCTTGGCCACATTGACACGCTCTTGACGGTCTGCTCCGAGCTCGGAATAGCCAGGGACATGTTCATTCGAACCTCAAACGGGGAATCGACCGTTGGCCGAATGGTGCAGGCCGCGGTTGCTCGATTCGACCCCGGGCAAGAAATGGAATGGACGCTTGAGGCGCTCGCCCGTTATCTAGCGCCCTCGCCCGGATGGACGAACCGCTTCGGCGATTATTATACCTTCGCCTGCACTCTCGAAACGTTGGTATCGCGGAGACGAGGCGAAGGCTCATGCCTGGGAACTCACGTCCCCTACGTAATCGTGATGCTTTTGCGGCTCGATGAAGAGCACAATCTCCTCGACAAGTCATCGAGAACGGCTTCACCGCGGTCTCCGCGCCTGATCTCGAGGCGGCTCGAGCGGGGACAATCCGCCGATGGAACCTGGCCCTACGATTGGGCACGGGGACTTCCCGGGGATCCCTTCCCAGATTCGGGTCGAGCAAGAACAGTGGCCGGCCTCACTCTAATGGGCCACCATATGGAGTGGATTGCATTCGCCCCGCCGGACGTCCGTCCCAGTGAAGGATGCCTCGTAAGGGCCCTCGAATTCCTCATTGGGCAGACGCCTCTCCTCGTCGACAGTGCCGTGCGGGAATACTATCACCTCCTCACACACGTCGGCAACGCGCTCTGTCACTATGCGGGAGTCAAAGCCATGTCCGCCTATAAGCTGTTGTTGTGAGTGTATCGACGATGACGATCCCGATGCCTGTTCAAGCCGATGCGCGACGGATCATGGTAACCGTCGTACTTCTCTGCCTCGGCGTGGTTTGCGTGACCGGGGCCGCTCAAACGGCCCGGGCGGTGCCGCTGTCCGCGGCCGAATTGTCGAGGGCCATCGCCGCCGCGCACCAGGAACTCTTTCAATTGCCCGGCGGGGTAAGAATCACATACCACCTTTACGTCGCCCAGGATCGAAGACTCGGAGGATTCGCCTGGGAGGGTGGGCAAGGACGGATCGCGATTCGCTGGCCCAAACTTTACAACATGTTCGAGGGTCGTCAGGCCCGGGCTCGTGAAACGAATCTGAGAGAGGGCGAGTACAATTTCGTCACCGGTCTCTCGGCGGGGCGCGACAATCAATTCGTCTCCATCACGCCCTATCGGCAATCGTGGTCGGCCGGCCACCTGTTCCCACTTCATTTGCTCTTCATGGAAGAGGCGGATCAACGCTACGTGCTTGGCGAGGATCTCGAAACCGACTACTGGCTGCCCAGTGCACTCAACAAAGGCAAGTACACATGGAAGGGAAAAACCAATGTCGACGGCGTTCCTTGCGACGTATTCAGTCGCGAAGATGATCTGGACACGATCTCCGTGGCCGCCGAGCACAGCTACATCGTTTGCCAGCGGGAGGTACGCGACAAGACGAGAAGGCTGATCGAGTCGGTTCACAACACGCGACTGAAAGAGATCCGCCCCAAGGTGTGGTTTCCCATGGTGCAGGCGCAGGAACGTTATTCCAAGGATCCGACGGTGCCAAAATGGGATCTCAGCAAGCCGACGTGCGTGCTGAAAGTCGTCGTGAGCGGCGTTTCCGTTGGCGGAATCGAAGACAAGGATCCGCACATCGCGGTGCCCAAGGGGGCGGTCGTGGACGACCAGATTCTCAGCACTCGCTATCAGAGGACGGGTGCCGGCCTCTCGACCCTTGAGACGGGAATCAAAGAGGGTAAGCACGCGGCGATCGAATCGGCCGCTCGAGCACCGGCTCAAGCCGTTCGCCTGACGACCGTGGTTTTGGGAGTCCTCTTGGGCCTGCTGACTTCGGTGACGGTCGCCGTCGGTTATCAGCGGGTCAAGTCGGGCGGAAATGGCGTCGGTCGTCGCGGCGCGAGTCTTAAGCACGACCGCTGATCCAAGCGTGGGTTACTGAACATCGCTGAACATCGGGAGGCCACACATCCATGACCCCTGCTCGAGAAGGAAATCCGTTCCGTCTCACTCGTCGGCGGTTTGTCAACTTGGGCTGCCTCGGAGGAATCGTCTCTGGCGGCGCCGTCGCCTTATTGGAGTGCGCTCGACTGGGAGGCGATAGTCGGTCCGCCGTGGAGCTTGAAGGAACTAGCCTGGCAAGCGTCCATGTCGCTAATTTCAACAGAATTGAAGGGGGTCGTGCCGCCGAGCTGGGTGGATTTGTCGCTCGTCAAATGAAGATCGATCTCGAGGACAAGGCGGTTTGCCTTCAGTCGTCTTTTCTTGCCGGTCACAGGGATCACGTGGTCGCATCCTACATGGAAGCGATCGGCTCAATGGCCAATTCATTCGCCCAGATTGGGGCTAAGAGCGTCATCCTTTCCACGAATGTGGCCCGGTATCAAGGGAGGCATTCGGGTTTCACGGTCGCCTGTTGTGGGGAGGGTCACGGCGATCGCGTGCCGATCTTTTGTTCAACGAGGCAGAGCGGACTCCTCCGGGTCGAGATTCCTCCCTGGGTTCCCGCCGCTGACGTCTTCATCAGCGAGCCCTTGTCTGAACCGGTGGGCTTACCGCTCCTTGCCTCGACAAACCTGCTTGGTCTGGTTGCTGGCCACGAGCACTCGCCTCCCAACGTCGGCATGCTTGGCGGAGCGATCGGAAAACTGATCGTCGACCTCGTGTGTACGATCAAACCCCGCTATTGCATCAATTTCATGGTCGGCGGGAAGGCTTTGGACGATTCGTTCACCGTCGTCATGGGTTCCGAGACCTCGTCGGTTGACGCCGTGATGTGTCTCGAAAGAGGGGTCGATCCCGATCTGATTGCCCCTCTCAGAGATTTGCCAGCATGGATCGGCCCGACCTCTCCTGATCGGATTCGCGTTCGACGTCACGTGCCGTGGACGGCCTAAACCTGGAGGAAACAACCGTGATGCGCAATCGGACGCAAGCCTCGGCTGGCGGGTTCACACTCATCGAGCTCTTGGTCGTCATTCTGGTCATCGCGATCTTGGTCGCGCTGATCGTGCCCGCCGTCCAATCGTCGCGTGAGGCCGGACGACGAGCCCAATGCCTGAATAACCTCCATCAAATCGGCGTGGCGTTGGGCGCGCATTACGCTTCGAACAATCGATTTCCCGCCGGCTACTTCACGGAATTGTGGGATTCGGGTCGGGACACATGGTCACCCGTGATGGGATGGGCCGTGTACCTGCTTCCGAGCCTGGGCGAATCGCCGATCTACGACGCGATCAATTTCACCAGTCCCGCGATCTATTCGCTGAACATGACCGCGCGGCGTGTTACTGTGTCCAGCCTTCTGTGCCCGAGCTCGAGTGGCTCTGGGCCGCTGCGCTTCGAGGTCGACCACGTGGCGTTCGACCCACCCCCCGACGATGTCGCACCCAGCCAGTACATCGCGTCTCCGGGGTGGTTTGTCAAGAGTGCGCTCGCGGAAGACGGAGACGGGGTGTTCTATCACAACAGTAAGACCACGATCGAAATGATTACCGACGGCACCAGCACGACTCTTTTCGTCGGCGAGCGATCGCGGAATCTGGCCGACGCGACGTGGGTCGGCGCGCTTTTTCTACCGGTCGGCAGCTTTTGCACCAACCCGGGCTGGCCCAACGTGGACTGTGCTCGGACCAATATGCTGGTGCTGGGTTGGCCTGGACCGCCGAATTCCCCGACCGCCGGGGCGGACGGCTTCTTCAGCGAGCATCCCGGCGGAAGCCAATTCCTCTTTGGCGACGGCGCGGTGCGATTCGTCAAGCAGACCATCGACCCGCGGGTCATGCTGTCGCTGTCCAGCCGCGCCGACGGCGAAGTCGTGGCCGCCGGGCAGTATTGACGGAGTTCGCCTCACGCGACGGCGCCGCGACTCGCCCGTTTGGAGCCACCCTATCGCAGCCTTACGGGCCGCAAGACCAAGACACAATGGCATTCGGGGGTCGTCGCGACCTGGCCATCCCAGGGCTATCATCTCTCAGTCCCTCGGACTGAAAACGGGGCTGACGCGATGGATTCGTTCTCACCCCAACGGCGTGAGAGGCTAGAGCCCAGGGCGCAGCCCTGTGATTACGCGGACGCTCGCCTCGCGCCGTCTTCCACCACTCAATTCAAGGGAGTTATCAGATCAAACGGATCATTCCGCGAGCCGATCGACGCGGAAGCTGAAGCGATAATGGCCCGAGCCCGTCAAGACCATCGAGGACCGATTAACGCCAAAGACAGCCTTGAGTTCGGTCACCTCGAGCGGTGGTCGATCGTCGACCAGGAACGTGTCGGGGCCGGAGGCGGGAAGGACCACCTGGGCCGTGGTATTCGCCGGGATCGTCACATCGAGCGTGATCCAGCCGTCGTTGCGGGTCCAGCTCGTGGCGATCGGGCCTTGGATGCTGTCGTACGACGTTCGCGCCCAGGTCAGTCCGGGGTCGAAATGGGGCGCGATCACGATCTTCTTGTAGGCCGGGCCCTCGGATCGGATTCCGCCCAGGTTTTCGACCATCCACTGATAGACAGCACCAAATGAATAATGGGCGAACGAGTTCATGCCGGGGTCTTGAAAGCCCTTTTCCGGCGTCCAGCCATCCCAGCGCTCCCAGATGCTGGTCGCCCCTTGCTTGATCGAAAAGCCCCACGAAGGGAACGAGTCGTTGTGCAAGAGGCGGATGGCGACATCCTGACGGCCGATCTTGGTCAGGGCCTGCATCAGCGACTTGGTGCCAATGAATCCGGTCGAGAGATGACCCCGCTTCTCGATGTCCTCGACCAGATGCTCGCCAGCCTTCCGGAACGCCTCGCCATCGAGCAGATCAAAGACAATGGGAAGCACATAAGCGGCCTGGGTGCCCCCCTTGATTCGGCCGTCAGGCGCGACGAAGGCGTGGTTGAACGCGGCCTTGATCGCCTTGAAATAGCCCTCGAAGTGATCGGCTTGCTCGCTCTTGCCCAGCAGCCGGGCGGCCTCGGCCGTGATCCGGGCGCTGTTGGCGAAGTAGGCGGTGTAGATCACGTCCTTGGGCGTCTCGGCATTGATCGAGAGCCAGTCGCCAAAGCAATGATACTGCGCGGGGGGCAGCCACTCGGGCGTGCTCCGCGCCTTGCAAAACTCGACAAATCTCGCCATCGAGGGATACTGGCGCTCGAGCAGACGTCGATCCCCATAGACTTGATACATGGTCCACGGGCAGATCACGCCCGCGTCGGCCCAGGCGGGGCCGCCGTCGTCGCCAGCGACCTTCACCGGCGCCACCATGGGAAACTGGCCGTCCGAGCGCTGACCGTCCGTCAGGTCGCGGAGCCACTTGCTGAAAAACGCCTGCACGTCGCAATTGAGCGCGGCCGTCCCGATATACACCTGGGCGTCGCCCGTCCAGCCCAGACGCTCGTCTCGCTGGGGACAATCGGTCGGAATGTCGATGAAATTGGCCCGCTGGGTCCAATAAATATTACTGTAAAGCTGGTTAAGCATCGGGTCCGAGCAGGCGAATCCACCCACCCGAGGGGTATCGCTCGACAGCGCGAGCCCAGTGATCGTGTCGAGCGTGGGAGGGGTCTTCAGACCAGATATTTCTACATATTGAAACCCGTGATATGTGAATCGCGGCGACCAGGTTTCCTCGCCCGTCCCCGCGAGGGTATAGACATCGGTCGCGCGCGCCTCGCGCAGGTTGGTGGTATAGATCGTGCCGTCGGGGTTTAGTCGCTCGGCGTGGCGAAGGGTGATCGCCTGGCCGGCAGCGCCCTTGACCTTGAGCCGGACGACGCCGGCCAAGTTTTGACCCATGTCGAGCACGTAGACGCCGGGTCTCGGCTCGCGGATCGATCGGGGGGTGAACTCGGCGATCACGCGGACCGGCGGGGCGGGGTGCCACTGGATTCGCGGCGAGAGCTCAGCGCCACAGTCGACCTTGGCCCATGAGGCGTCGTTGAATCCGGGGCGATCCCAGCCCTTGATCCGCGGTGATTGGACGATCCGCGCGTCGTAGGATTCTCCCATGAGGAAGTCGGCGTCGAGGATCGCGCCCGGGGTCGCGCGCCAGTCGGGGCCGGTGACCAGGTCGGTGGTGGAACCGTCGTCGTGCTCGAGATGCAAGAGGGCGCGAAAGCGAGGGTGCGTCCCGTAATGGTCGCGCTTCCTACCAAAACCGACATAGCCGCTGTACCAGCCATCGGCGACGATCGCGCCCAGGGCGTTCGCGCCGGGGTGGACCATGCTGGTCACGTCATAGGCGCGGTAATAGACCCGCTTGGTGTAATCGGTCCAGCCTGGGTTAAAGTCATCGTCACTGACTCGCCGGCCGTTCAGATGGACGTCGAAAATCCCCAGCGCCGTCGCATGGAGGGTCGCGCGGCGAATAGGCTTGGCGAGGGTAAACTCCGTGCGCGAATAGACGGGAGGAGGGAGGGTGAGGGTCGCGAGCTTGAGCCGACCCCAGGGGGCCGCGCCATAATCTCCCTCGATACTGGCGGCCGGCCAGTTGCGGGTGTCGAGCGGCCGGTTGTGCCAGTTGGAGCCGGGATGGTTGACGCTCTTCCAGGATGCGTCGGTGACGAGTACAGCCTGGCGGCCATCCTCGGTCATGACCGAGAGCTTGGCGATCAGGCCCGCCGGGCCCGCGGCCGTGTTGTTGACCTCGACCCGGACGGTGTTGTCAAACCCCGGGATGAGCTGAACCTCGACATGGGCGAGGACCGGTCGATCCCACCCCCCGGTTCCGGGCTCGGTGACGACGACGAGCTGGCCGTTAATGGTAAAGCGGCAGAAATCGTCGGCGGCGACGATGAGCTCGGCCTTTTTGATCTTGGCGTTTCCCGGGGGCCGAAAGGTGGTGACGAACAGGCGATATCCGATGGGCTTACTGGGTCCCTTGTCGGGGGCGTGCCAGATCCATCTGGCTCCTTCCAGGGGCGCGTCAACGAGCCCGGCTTGGCGGGAGGCGTCGTGCCCGATCCAGGCCGACGATCCCCATTCGCTGGTGCTCCTCAGGCCCAGCGACCACGACGCGGGCTTGCTCCAGGCCGATTCCTTGCCGGCTTGATCCCAGACCCGGACCTTCCAGTAACACGCCTGGTGCGTTTTGAGCGGCTTGCCCGCGTAGACGATGGCGGTGGAATCGTCCCCCTTGATCGGTCCACTGTCCCAGAGATCGCCCTGGTCGCGAACAAGCGCGTCGGGACCGCTCGAGGCCAGGATCCGATAGGCCGACTGTCGCCAGTCCCGGCTCGGGGCGTCGATCCGCCACGACAGTCTCGGACGCTCGACGTCGATGCCAATCGGGTTGACCCGATATTCGCAGCGAGGGTCGACAGGGACGGCATCGCCGGCGGCGATGGCCCCTTTCGCGAGCGCCATCGCGAGAAAGCCGCCAAGACACGCTCGGTCAAGCCAGGACCTGGGCCGCATGGGAAGAACTCCTTGGAGAGGTTAAGGACGGGCGCGGCGGCGAAGCATCAAAAATCAAACTGGTCGATGTTGTCCTTGGTGAAGAGATAGGGCTGGCCGAGCAGGATATCGGTCCCCTCGATTCGCAGCTCGCCGAGCCGGCCGGCCGAATATCGGACCGCGCCGGGCTTGAGGTCGCCACGGGCCAGGCCAACGGCGGCCTGAACGGTAAGATAGCCAAGATCGCGAGTGTTCCAGAGCACGACGCAATCCGTGATTCCCTCGTGAACATAGCGTTTGCTATCGTTGGGAAGGCCAATTCCGATAACCTTGACGTCGGTTCGGCCCGATTGCTTGACGGCCTCGGCCGCGCCTGGCACGGCGGGCGAGCAGATGGCCATGAAGAGCTTGACGGCCGGGTTCGAGTTCAAGACCGTCGTGGTCTCGTCGAACGCCTTTTTTTGCAAGTCGTCGCAGGGACGCAGGGAGGCCATCGTGATATTCGGGTATTTTTCCGAGCGACGGGCCTCGATGCATTTTTGCCAGGCGATCATGTTCCCCGCGGTAAGCGAGGCCGTGATGATCGCGAACGAGCCCTTGCCCCCCAGGATCCGGGCGGCGTTGTCCATCAGGGCGCGGCCGATCCCCTCGGGCGTGGCCTGATTGACGAAAAAGTCTCGGGCGTCCGGGTCGGCGTCGGCGTCCCAGGTGATGACCTTGATGCCGCGTTCGCGTGCTTTTCGGAGGACCGACGAGACCCCCTCGCGATTTTCGACGGCCACGGCGATGACGTCGACGCCGCGGGTGATCCAGGCGTCGACGACCTCGTTTTGCTTGGCCGGGTCGGGGTCGGTGGGGCCGTCCCAGAGCAAGGTGACGCCGAGCTCGGCGGCGGCCTCCTCCGCCCCCTTGCGGCAGGCGATGAAATAAGCGTTTCCCTTGCTCTTGGGCATCATGGCGATGGTCAGGGGCGGATGCTCGCGGAGCGCGGCCCTGGGCGATCCCTCGGTCGACCCGGGCGGGGCCTGGGCTCGCTCACGAACCAGCGCCCGGGCCAGATAGGCGTTGCCGGCGAGGTTGATCGCGGCGGCGGCCAGAATCGCGCCGCAGATCACGGCGACTTGGGAATTCTTCACGACCAGGGTCTCCGACTGAGAAAGAGGAAACTGGGGCCGAGGGCCGGCCGGCTGGCGCCGATCAAGCCCGATCGCCACCAGAAGGATCACCCCGGTCGCCACGCCGGCGAGCTCGGCGGGGAGATCGGCCAGGCGCGGGCCAATTTGCAGGATGACGATCGCGAACAGACCCAGCAGGGTCCCGTGGACGCTTCCTCGGCCCCCGAAGATCGAGGTCCCCCCCAGCACGACGGCGGTGATGGCCGCGAGCTCGTAACCGGTCCCGGCGTCGGCCTTGGCCTGACCGAGGCGCGAGGCGTAGACGACGGCGGCCAGGCTCGCGGTCAAGCCCGACAAGATATAGACGAGCGCGACCCAGCGCTCGACAGGGAGCCCAGCGTGCCGGGCCCCTTCGGCCGAGTAGCCGATCGCCGAGAGTCCACGGCCAATCGCCATGCGGTGCAGGAGCATCCAGAACAGAATCGCCACCACCGCGAACAGGGGTGCCTGGGTGGGAGCGCCCCACGCCAGATAGCCCTGGCCAAGCGCCAGGAACGAGGGTGGAAAGTGGGTGAAATTGTCGACGCCGCCGGTGAGCCCCTCGGCGAGTCCCCGGGCAAGGGAATAGGTGCCCAGGGTGACGATCAAGGGGGGGATTTTGCCGCGTGTGATCAAGACTCCGTTGATGCTCCCCGCGACAGCGCCACAGCCAAGCGTGCCGGCGATGGCGACCGGGATTGGCGCTCCCATGTCTCGCCAGAGCTTCCCGAAGACAACGGCCGACAGGCCCATCAGCGAGCCAACGGAGAGGTCGATGCCGCCGGTGGTGATCACCGGGGTGAGGGCGACGGCCAGGAGTCCGATCTCGACACTCAGGCGGAGGATCTCGTAGGCGTTGGCCATCGTGAAGAAATTGGTCCCGATCAGGGAAAAGACCACGATTTCCGAGAGTAGCAACAGCGGGAGGACGGCCAGCCTGGGAGCGCGAGAGCGCGTTTCCGCCGCCACCGGATCAAGACCCTCCGCGGTCGCCATGGTTACCGCTCCTGTCGATCAAGGGCGTCGGTGGCGACGGCGGCCAGGATGATCAGCCCCTGGACGGCTTTTTCCCATTGCGGCTTGGCGTCGAGAAACACCAGGGCGGGCCCGATCGACCCCAGAAGAGCGACCCCGATCAGGGTCCCGATCAGACTGCCGCGGCCCCCCGTCACGGCCGTCCCTCCGACAACCACCGCGGCGATCACCTGGAGCTCAAGACCACCCCCCGAGCCAGGGTCGACGTCGGCGAACCGGATGGCGTTCAAAAGGGCGGCCAGCCCCGCCAGAAGGCCCATCAGGGTAAAGACCCCGAACACCACCCCACGCGGCGGAATCCCCGCCAGTCGGGCCGCCTCGGGATCGGAGCCCACCGCCAGGACCGCTCGGCCCAGGGTGACGTTGGCTAGCGACCACGCGAAGACCACGAACACCGCCGCCGCGATCGCGACGACGGCCGATTGGCCAAGAGCCTGGCCCTGGCCAAACCACTGAAACGACGAAGGCAGATCCCGGACGAATTCGCCCTCGCGTGCGTATCGGAGCGACTCACGCAGGACGACCATCGTCGCCAGCGTGGCCACGATCGAGGGGAGCCTGAGCCCAGCCACGAACAGGCCGTTGATCGCGCCCAGGATCGCGCCCGCGGCCAGCGTTCCCAGCGCCACCAGAGGCATCGGCAGGCCCATCCTGGCGAGCAGGCCGGCCGTGACGCCGCAGACACTGAAGAGCGAGCCGATCGAGATGTCGATCTGGCGGCAGAGAATCACCATCGTCATGCCGACGGCCGCGACCAGCACCGAGGAATTCGAGACCAAGAGCGCGCGGATCGGGTCCGCGCGAAAAAACCGAGGGGCGGTCACGGCCAGCACGATCAAGAGCACGACATAGGCCAGAAGCACCGACAACTCGCGACGGCGCGCGCCGATCACGGCGATTAGCCTTCCCCATGGACTCTCGGCGGCCGGACTGTTCATGACGCGGTCCTCGTCGTCACATGGCCTAGGGCAAGCTCCATGATCGACTCCTGGGTCGCGTCGGCACGGTCGAGCACCCCCATCACGCGGCCGGAGCGCATCACCACGACTCGGTCGCTCATACCCAGGATCTCGGGGAGCTCGGAAGAGATCATGAGCACGGCCAGCCCACGCTCGACCAGGGTGCTCATCAGGCGATGGATCTCGGCCTTGGCCCCGACATCGACGCCCTGGGTGGGCTCGTCCAGGATCAAGAGCGATGGCTCGGCGACCAGCCAGCGGGCAAGGGCGACCTTTTGCTGGTTGCCCCCCGAAAGATGTCCCACCGGAGCGTCGAGCGAGGGGGTCTTGACCGAGAGTCGGTCGACATAGTCGCGAGCGATCGATCGCTCGCGGGCGAAATCGAGCAGGCCCAGCCGCGAGATCCTTCGCAAGGTCGCCAGGGTGATATTGGCCGCGCACGACATTTCCAGGATCACCCCATGGCGGCGACGGTCCTCGGGGACGTAGGCGATCCCCAGGCGAACAGCCTCGCCGGGCGAGCCGATCTGGACCCGCCGGCCGCGGATCAGAAGCTCGCCCCGGTCGGCCGGCGTGAGCCCAAACAGCACCCGCGCCAGCTCCGTGCGCCCCGCGCCGACGAGCCCCGAGAGACCCACGATCTCCCCCGCGCGAACGACCAGGTCGACCTCGCGCACGCCCGATCGAGCACACGAAAGACCCCGCGTCTCGAGCACGATCTCCCCGGCGGCGACCGTCGTCTTGGGAAAAACGGCCTGGAGCTCGCGACCAACCATCATGCGGATCAGCTCGCCACGCGACGTCCCCACCATGGGCCGAGTCCCGACGACCGCGCCGTCGCGCAGGGCGGTGACACGGTCGGCGACCCGCGGCAGCTCCTCCAGGCGATGCGAAATGTAGATCACCCCCACGCCATCGGCCTTCAAGTCAAGGATCACCTGAAACAGGAGGTCGACCTCTTGGTCCGAGAGCGACGCCGTCGGCTCGTCCATGATCAAGATCCGCGCCTCCGCCCCAAGGGCACGGGCGATTTCCACCAGTTGCTGCTGAGGCATCGACAGGGTCCGCACCGGTGCCTCGACGTCGATCCGGGCCCCCACCCGATCCAGCAGCCGCCGCGCTCGGACCGCCCGGTCATTCCAGCGAATCCGCCGAAAAACCGAGCCCGGCTCGAGCCCGATGGCGATGTTTTCCGCCACCGTCAGGTCGGGAAAAAGCGCCGGCTGCTGATAGATCGCGGCGATCCCTAGCTCACGGGCGCGGGTCGGGCTCATCACGTCGACAACCTGGCCGCTCACGGCCAAACGCCCCTCGTCGGGCGCGTGCGCTCCGGTGATTACCTTGATCAGGGTCGACTTGCCAGCGCCATTCTCGCCGACAAGCGCATGGATTTCACCCACGCGAAGATCGAATGAGACCCCCTTGAGCACGCGCGCGCCGCCAAAGCTCTTGGTGATGTCGCGAAGCTCGAGCAACATCGACATGGCCCCTCCCCGCTAGCGGCCTCGAGAGGCGGTTTGGCGCTCATGAGCACGGATCGATTCGAGCCATTCACGCCCGGCGGGAACCCCGTGGACGCGGCAGTAGTGGTCCCACACGACCCCGGCGGGGAGCGATTTGACCTCCTCCAGGCAGGCCAGCCGGGCGGTGAGATCACCCTCGGATTCCAGCGATTTCAGCATCGCCGTGGGCTCCAGGAGCGCGACCAGGAGGGCCCTCAAGAGCGCCCTCGAGCCAACGACCCAGGCCGCGACGCGATTGATGCTCGCGTCGAAAAAATCGAGCCCGACGCGGGTCCTGGCCAGATAATCGCCCCGAACCAGTTCGTGGGCGACGGCCTGGACCTCGTCGGCCAGGATCACCACGTGGTCGCTGTCCCAGCGCACGCCGCGGCTGACGTGGAGCAAGATTTCGTCGAGGTGCGAAAGGACGGCGGAGATTTTATCCGCCGGCGATTCCGTGGGATGATAATGGCCCATGTCGAGACAGAGGAGCTTTTTCCGGGTAATCGCATATCCCAGGTAAAATTCATGCGAGCCGACGACGTAACTTTCCGATCCGATCCCGAACAGTTTCCCCTCGACGGCGTCCTTATTGTGTCGCGGATCCAGCGGGAGCGCGAAGATCTCGTCGAGGGCCGCGGCCAGTCGTTCGCGCGGGCCACGGCGGTCGACGCGGGTGTCCTTGGAACCGTCGGGAATCCAGACGTTGGTGACGCAGGGGGTCCCCAGCGCCTTTCCCATGGCCGCCCCAATCTGGCGGCAAATCGCCCCGTGGTCGATCCAGAAACGGCGAATCGCCGGATCGGGATGGGCTAGCGTCCAGCCCTCGGCCGCGAGCGGATGCGCGAAATAGGTGGGATTGAAATCGAGACCCAGCCGATGCGCCCTCGCCCAATCAATCCACCCCTGGAAATGGGCCGGCTCCAGGGCGTCCCGAGCAACCGCGCGACCGCCGGTCTCGGCGTAGGACGCGTGGAGATTGAGCCGATGCGAGCCGGGGATCAGCCTGAGGGCCTGCTCGACGTCGGCCCGGAGCTCGTCCGGCGTCCGAGCCTTGCCCGGGTATGCCCCCGTTACGGCCAGACCGCCGCCAATGGCCTCGCCCGTGTTTTCAAACCCCGTGACGTCGTCCCCCTGCCAGCAGTGCAGCGAGATCGAAATCGACCCCAATCGCTCCAGAGCGCCCTCGACATCCACGCCCCAGGACGCGTATTGCTCGACGGCCCAGGCATAGGCCCTATCGCCGTCCAAACCCAAATTCGTCATGCACGCCTCGCCGGCAAGTTCCCGATCGCCAACCCTAACGCAATTGAAACAGAAACCGCCCCCACGATCGAGTCCCTGGAAATTCGGGTGAAAAATCCCGACTCCAACCCGACCCAGACCCCGCCGTGGATTGATCGTTTCAATCCGCGAAACCCTTAAATCCCAGCCCGCGAATCGCCAATGCACGCATGCCACGGCTGTGTTTTTGACATCCTTGCGGTTATGGTGGGAAACTCCTTGCGGTTTGAAGTCGATTCAATACGATGGTGAAGTGGCCCATCTGATTCCGCGCTATGACGTTTGTCGATACCGGGCGTGGAGCGGATTGTCGTGATCGGTTGGTTCGGCTGAAGAGCGGTCCTGGGCGTCGTGGTGAACGAGAGCGGCGCACGCGAGAACCCGCTTGGCCGAAACGGACGATGAGTGGTCCCTGGTTCCCGAAAGGGGGAATTCGCATGAAGGTTCGTCGCGGCTTCACGCTGATCGAATTGCTCGTCGTGATTGCGATCATCGCCATTCTTATCGCGCTTCTCTTGCCGGCCGTGCAGCAAGCACGGGAGTCGGCGCGCCGCGCACAGTGCATCAACAATCTCAAGCAACTGGGTCTGGCGGTTCAAAACTACATTTCGCAGCAGGGGACGTTTCCCCCGCTGGTCCAGAACGGGAGCTTCAACGTCTGGGGAAACACGTTCGGCACCAACGGGCTCTATTTCGACCCCTGGCCGCTGGACTGGACGGCGTCGATTCTTTCGCAGCTCGACCAGATTCCACTGTTCAACCAGTTGAATTTCTTCGTGAGCTCCGGCTGGATGGGGCCCACCTCGCTCGGTTGGGATCCCCAGAACACGACGGTGTTGTCGACCCAGGTGGCGGCGCTTTTGTGTCCGTCGGAAGACAAGAAACAGACGATGATCGGGCCCGGCACCCGCAAGAATTACGTGGCCAACATCGGCGGCCCGGCCAACTTCATGGCCTGGAGCGGGGTGCTGGTTCCCCTCAAGGACAACCCGCCGTTTAGCTACGCGGGCGTATACTGGAATTCGAACAGCGGCTCAACATTCGGGATCGAGGCGATCACCGACGGAAGCTCCAACACCGCGCTCTTCAGCGAGACCTTGCTGGGTTCCGGTCCCCCGTCGCCCATCGCCCGCGCGGCCACCGTTCGCACCGGCACCTATCAGTGGCTGGTCCCCTTGAGCAATTTCTGGGATCAAGGGCCGCAGGGCGGGGTGTCGGCGACGCTCTTCCTTCAAGCCTGCCGCGCCCTTCCCGGAACCTATCTCTCGGTGGGCACCCTGACCCCGGCCAACGGCAACATCTGGCTGGCCGGCAACCCGGGCAACTCGCTGATGTGGGACGCCTATAACCACTTCATGCCGCCCAACAGCGTGAACTGCGCCGCCCTGAATGATTTCAATATCAATGGCGCGGGGACCAACGCGAGCATCGTGGGCGGTTGGGGCGCGTTCATGGACGCCCTTCCTCCCTCCTGCAATCACCCGGGCGGTGTCAATCTCGCCCTGGCGGACGGCTCGGTTCGGTTCATCAAGAACTCCATCAACTTCAACACCTGGTGGTCGCTCGGGACCCGCAACGGTCAGGAAGCGATCAGCTCGGATCAGTATTGATCGCCCGGCTGGGGTCGGCGCTTGTGGCCCGACCCCGGCCGACCAGCTTGCGACACATCACCGCCGCGCCCCTGTGGGCGTGGGGTTTGTCTCTTGGCCTCCATTTCGTCGGGGGATTTTCTCAATGCATCGTCTCGGTCTGGGTTTCTTGATTCTTGCCTTGGCCTGCGTGGGTTGTGGTGAGTCGGGACCAACGGAAGGCGCGGTCGAGTTCAAGGCGGGCAATATCGACCAGCTTGGCCCTCTTCAAAATCAAATGATGGAGAGCATGAAATCCAAGAGCTACCTGAAGAAAGGCGAGGAGCCTAAGGCCGGCACGCCCAAAGGTGCCATGCCCAAGGGCGCGACGGGCAAGGTCGAAACGCCCGCCGGCGAAACCGCGAAATAGCCACGAACCAGGGGCTCGGACTCGTTCCGCCTGACCTTCGGTGATCGCCGCCGTTCCCAATTCCTCGTGCTCGTTTCAAGGTCTCTTCCCGACCCGGGAGAGACCTTTTTTGTTACTCGGGCACCTCACGGCGACTTCGCCGAGCCCGGCTTGTCATCCTTGGCCTTGAGCTCGGACAGATAGGCGACCACGTCTCGGAGCCCGCGTTTGCCCAGCTTTTCCACGACATCGGCGGGCATGGCCGAGGGACCTTGCTTCCGCTCTTCGATCGTGTCCTTGGCGATGGACTCGGTCACGCCCTCGGCCGTGATCAGGCGGACCGTCTTGTCGTCTTCCCCGCGCAGCACGCCCGTGTGGACCTTGCCGTCGCTGGTCAGGAGCACGACCGAGTCAAAACCCCGCGCGATCGTCTTGCTGGGGACAACGATCGCCTCGAGCAGGGCCTCGCGGCTCAGGAGAGCGCCAACCCGCGAAAGATCGGGGCCGACCTCGCCGCCAGATGTCTCACCGGCCGGCGATCGGACCTTGTGACAGCGCAGACAGGCGGTTTCATTGCTCGCGAAAAAGATCGCCTGACCCTTGCGAGGATCTCCGCCATCCAGCGACGCGCGGTATTTCGCCAGCGGGTCGCTCGCCGGCAGCCCCTTGTTATAGTCGTCGAGAAGGCGACGGAACTCGGGCTCCTTCCGGACCTCGGCGGCATCAATCAGGTCGAGCACGACGTCGCTGGCCGCCTTGCCGGCGACCAGTTCCTTGACCTTTCTCATCAGGATGTCGCGGGCCCTGGCACCGGACATCCCGGCAAGTATGGCGATCACCCCTTGTCGCTCGACCACCGTCCCATGATCGAGACGGTCCTCGAGCACCCCGTAGGCCGCGCTCGGATCGAGCTTCGCAATCAGCCTGAGAGCCTCGACCCGGCTCGCTGGACCCTCGAGAACAAGCGCGGACCGGGCCGTCTCAAGCCGCCCCGAATCCTCCGTCGCCCCCAGGGCCCTGAGCGCTGTCGCGCGGGTTTCGTCGCTCTGGGTGGGGTCGACGGCGAGGCGGGCCATCTGTCGCCCCGCGTCCCGGATCGACAGGGCCGACGCCGCTCGAATCGCCGCCGATCGGACACTCCGAATGCTCGTGCCATAGAGCGAGGGCAGGCGCGGGCCAAGCGCCGTCGCCGCGATCGCGGGGGCATGCGCTGGGATGGGCCGCCAGAGCCCAAGAACCGGGTCGCGGCCAGGGGGATTGGGCCACTGGACCAAGCTCTCGACGGCGAGCAAACGAACCGAATCGGAGAGGTCCTCGCGCGCGGCCGTGGCGACCAGCCGGCCCGCCCCGGCCTCGCCCCCCAGGCGCAGATTCGCCGCCAGCACCCGCCGAACGAGCGGCATTGGAGTCTTGGGATCGATCGGCACCGCGGCCAGCCTGGGCAGGGCCGCGGGGATTGGTTTATCGTGGATCGCGCGGGCGGCCTCGAGCACGATCGCGGGCTCCGCGTCGGTCAAGAATGCGGCAACCTCGGGGTTTTCGAGCCTCCGGAGAGCCAGCAAGACCCCCATCCGCGCGGTTGCCGATGCGTCCTTGGCCCCGTCTCGCCAGCTCTCGATCGGCGTGCCAACTAGCCCCATCACGGCCGCGTGCCGTGAAAATGGATCCGCCCCGTCGGTTCGCAGCATCGCCAACAGGGGAGCTCCCGCCTGTCGGCTCCCGAGCTTGCCAAGCGCGATCGCCGCCGCCATTCGCGCGCGGGGGCTTGGGTCGGCGAGCAGGCTCGCGAGCTTCGCCGCCGCATGGTCGCCATGCAATTCGCCGATGATTTTCGCGGCCTGGGCCCGGATTTCGTGATCCTGGTCGTTCAGGATCGCCTCGAGCCCCCGCGTGATGGACCCCTCGGGCTTCCGGCGGCCGATTTGGCCTAGCCCCCAGATGGCGTGGAGCCGCGCGAGACGCTCCGCGCCGGCATTCGCGGCCGTCCCGGCCAGGGCCGCCAATCCGTCACCGCCGCGATCCACGAGCTCGAACTGGGCTTCCTCGCGGACGCGGACGTCGGCATGGCCTAGCAACCGCGCGAGATCGGCCACGCTCGCCGATTTCAGCCCCTTGGCCAGAATCTCGCGGACCTCGCCGACCCGGGGGTCGCCGCGGCGGCCTGGGTCGAGCACGCGATACACTCGCCCCTTGCCGGTCTTTTCCCACCCCTCGACCCAGTCGCTGAAATAGAGCCCGCCGTCGGGCCCGAAATCCACGTCGGTCGCCAGATCACGCCACAGGAATTGCTGGGAATCGACCAGACGATACGAGGGGCCGGCGGGCTCCAGGGCAAACGATCGAATCCCACTCTGCCCGCTCGCGCCCCGGAAGTCGACCAGGAAGAAATGCCCCTTGTAGCGATCGGGCAAGAGGGTCACGCCCGGGTTATAGACCAGCCCCGATGGACCGTCCGAGAGATTCGCCAGGGGAGGAATGATAAACGCCGCCTGGCCCGCGAACGCGGGATACCAGAGCTTTTCCTCGTTCCAGGGCCCCCGGCTATAGGACGACCCGATGAACTGATAGCCGATTCGCCAGCCACAGTCACCCCCTTCGATCAGATGAACCCAGCGTGCCTTGTCGCCGCTGTCCGAGTTGTTATCGCAGGTAAACAAGTCGCCCAGCTCGTTGAATGCAAGCTCCTGGGGATTGCGCAGGCCAGCGGCGAAGACCTCGAGCCGGGTCCCGTCAGGCTCGCAGCGAAGCACGCTTCCGGTGTCGGGAACGGTCAGGCGCTTGCCCTCGCGAGTCAGGACGTTGAAACCTCGGTCGCCGATGCTCAAGTAGAGCCGGCCATCGGGCCCGAAGGTAAGCCCATGAAGGTCGTGGCCCAAGAACCCCACATGGACGCCGTAGCCTTCATGGAGCAGGTCTTTTTGATCCGCCTTGCCGTCGCCGTTCCGATCCTCGAGCCGCCAGAGCCAGGGAATGCAGGAATACCAGACCTGGCCTCCACGGGCGAGGACCCCCGCCCCGATCCCCGCGGCGGGGTTATTGAATCCATCGGCGAAGACCGTGGCCGAGTCGGCCTTGCCGTCGCCGTCGCGGTCGACGATTCGGCGGACTCGCTCTTGCTGGCGATCGATGGTGGCGAACTCCGCCCCCAGGTATTTGCGGTACATGGCCACGCGATCGGCGACCGAGCGACAGGCCATGTCGTCGTCGAGCCAATTGAGATGTCCACGGGTGTCGAAGACGCCCTCGCCGTGGCGAAAGGTCTCGGCCACGTAGAGGACCCCCTTGCCGTCAAACGAAAACGCCACCGGGTTGGCCAGGAGCGGTTCGGCGGCGAAGAGCTCGACCGAGAGGCCCTCGGGTACGCGAAAGCCGCGGATGGCCTTCTGGGCCTCGTCGCTGGCTGGGGCGATCCGAGGCGAAACGGGGGCGGGCTTCGCGTCGTCGCCGCGAGCGAGGGTCGACGCCAGAGCGACCGCGATCAAGGCCCAGGTTCGTGTCGCGTGATTGGTCATCGCTCGGTGTCCCCGGATGGTAAAGCGCGGCCGCGATATCCGCCCCGCGTGGTGTCTCGGCCCATGTTCGCAAGGCCCATTGAGAGTGATACAAGCATACGACGCCACGACCTCCGATGGGAAGGGCGAATGGAGCCGCGAGGCGGGCTCCCCGCGCGACGGCCGTCCCTCGGCCTGGTCGCGATCCGCGCCGGAACGCTCACCGCTCGACAGGTGGTTCCGGAGGGTTTCAGGCCAGGACGAAATGCGGCACGCCGATCGCATGGGCGGCCTTCTTGAGCCTGGCATCCAAGGTCGCCGGCGGCAGCCCGAGACGAATCGCAAGGTCCAGATAAGATGCATCATAAGACATGAGCCTGTGATCCCTGCCAAGGTTCATCGTGCCGGCCCAGGCGTGGGCGACCGTCTGATCGTCGATAGAGATCGGAAATAAGCCCAGAATGCCGAGGAACCGTGAGCGATCGGCCGGGGTGATACGACGGCGACGCTCGCCCACCAGCAGGGCGTTGGCCACCTCAACGGGCCAAAGCGACGGCACGCAAGCCCGGAGATCAGGCATGTGTCTCGGAATCGCCGCGGCGTACCCGTCGGTTTCGTCCTCGAAACCCCAGGCGATCGTCACCGATCCATTCAATGCAAACGATCTCGTGGAATCCAGGCTGTGATCCGCTTCGGAAACGACGGCTTTCCTCGATCATCTCGCGGATGCCTTGGCCGCCGAGAGTGCGTCCCTCACGAAAGCGAAGCATCGCGTCGACGGCGGCCTGAACGTCGGGGCAGGCTTGGAGTCTCGAGGGGGTGACAAGCCGAGCCACCGGCTTGCCATATTTGGTAATCATGAACTCTTCTCCCCGAGCCACCCGATCAAGAAGCCGTGACGGATGAGTTTTCGCCTCGAACGAACCAAGGGTTTCCATGGCCTCTCCCTTTCCCAGACATTCAACGAGTTGAAACGAGCTAATCCGGCTCTTGAGATTTCACCACCTCGTTCTTACTCACGTCGGACTCTCATGATGGCGACGGCTCAAGTGTGGTTGTGAGGCCTCGCCGTTTCGCCCTGGGGCTCGAGTCGGTAAGATCAC
>JAKBAP010000398.1 GCA_021808995.1 Planctomycetota bacterium
AAATCCGGCCCCCCGCGAGGGAGATCGGGTCGCGAGATCGATCGCGACGAGCGCGGGCCCGCCGGCTCGTCGTGATTCCCCAAGACGACTGATGCACATTGAGTTCCCGAAACGTATAATGGAATGGTGCCCGCGTGAGACGAAATGCCAGCATTGTCGAATGCGTTCATCCGCGCCGTCACGGAAGCGATTTCGGCCGTAGTCAGGTATAGGGTCGGGTGGCGCGATGTAGGCGCTCGCCTGCGATCGGGCGGATTCGGTCATTCGAACCGAGGAGCGAAAAAACCGTGCAAGGCGACGTGGCGCGGAGGTTTGGGTCGCGGTTCGCCGGGCTTTCGCGGCTCGTGGGTGATCGTGGCAACGTCGAGTTGCCGGCGTTCATGGTCAGCATGACGATCCACGGGATCTTGCTGGCCAGCCTGGCGTTCGCCACGTATCAGGTCCATCGTGAATCCCAGCGCGAATTCACGAGCCCGATGGCGAGCGACACGGTTCTTTCCGACTCGACCTATCAAGACCTGGACCAACCGGTCGAGCCGCCGACGGTTGCCCCCGCGGCCGGCTCGTTCGCGCCGGATCTTTCGACCTCGATCACCAACGCCCCCAGCTCCTCGCGATCGGTCGTGGTTCCCTCGCAGGAAGTCGCGGGGGCAATGGACCTGGTCAAGCTCGACGTTCAGCGGGCGACCGACGTGGTCGCGCCGACGGCCCGGCTCCTGGGCCAGGCGGTATCGATCCAGGGGAACGGCGCGGAATTCGCCGGCGATGTTGAATCGGCCGTCGATCGGGTCGCCATCGAAATCATGCGCCGTCTGGAACAGGGGCGGACCCTGGTGGTGTGGGCGTTTGACGCCTCGGGGAGCCTTCAGTCCGAGCGCGCGCGGCTGGGCAAGCACATCGACACGATCTATACCCACATCACCAAGATGGACGGCTCTGGCCTCTCGAGCGACGAGGGGCTGCTCACGATGGTGGTCTCGTTTGGCAAGGATCGCAAGGCGCTCTTGCCCAAGCCAACCGCCGACAAGTCCGAGATCCAAAGCGCCATCGGTGCCGTCCCCTTGGACCAGACGGGAATCGAGTCGACCTTCACGACGGTGGGCGAGATCGCCAAGACCTGGGGCCATTATCGAGACGGGCGAAATCAGGTGTATCACACCATGATCATTGTCGTGACCGACGAGGTCGGCGACGATGAAAATCGCCTCGAGGAGGCGATCGCGATGGCCCAGAAGACGAAGACCCCGGTCTACGTGCTGGGCTCGCAGGCGCTCTTTGGCAAGGTCGACGGCTACATGGATTACGTCGATCCCAAGACCAAGCAGGTGTTTCACAATCTGCCGGTGCGGCAGGGTCCCGAAAGCGCGATGCTCGAGGAAATCCACCTTCCCTTCTGGTACGGCGGCCCTCAATACGATGTCGTCGAGTCGGGCTTTGGTCCCTACGCCCTGAGCCGCCTGGCCAGCGCGACCGGCGGGATCTATTTCGTGACCCGGTTCGAGAAACAGCGCATGGGCTTTGACCCGGCCCGGATGCGGGAATACAAGCCCGACTGGATTCGCCTCGACAAATACACCGACAAGATCAACCACTCTCCCTTGCGCCAGGCCATCGTGAACGCCGCGATGGTTACCCAGCAAAAACTCCCCGGCATGCCCCCGCTCTCGTTTCCCCCCATCGAGACCCCCGCGTTCAAGGAGTCCATGGCCAACGGTCAAGGGATCGCGGAGCGAACCGCCTACACCGTCGACGAGGCGCTGGGGCCGATCAACTCAGTCGCCAAGCTTCGCGACCACGAAACATCCCGGCGCTGGCAGGCGCACTATGATTTGATTCGTGGCCGGCTCCTCGCGATGAAGGTTCGGTGCTACGAATACAACTGGGCCTGCGCCCGGATGAAAAAGGACCCCCTCAAATTCAAGAACGCCAAGTCCAACGCCTGGCGTCTGGTCCCCGACCCCGCGATCCAATATAGTGAAAACGCGGCCAAGGTCGCGCGTGAGGCCGAGGCCCTGCTGAAACGAGTCGTCGAGGAGCACCCGACAACCCCCTGGGCTCTCCTGGCCCAGCGAGAGCTCAAGGACCCCCTGGGATTCAAGTGGGTGGAAACCTACGTACCGCCGCCGAGGCGTGAGACCCCAGCCGAAGCAGCCAAGAAAAAGAAAATGCCTCCGCCTCCCAAACCTCCAGAACTGCCCAAGCTCTAGTTTGCCCCCAGGTCGTGACCGGCCGGGCACCAGGGGTTCGTGTCAGTCGTCTCCGCCAGACGAGGATTGTGGATCATGCAAACGCCTGCTTCCGCCCCAGTGTCGGGTGATGAATATGGACTCGCCGAGGTCCCCAGGTCGGGCGCGACCCAATCGATGGCGGGGGATGTCACGCTGGCGTCTGGTGGGCTGGAATCGAGCGAACGCACGATGGTGGTGGAGGTGAACCCGACACTCGGGGGCCCGGTCGGCGAGCCGCCGGCCAATGGGGCGGAGCATTCCAGCACGCCCGCGTCGACGCTGGCTGGGGGAAGCCCGGTCGCGGCACCCGCGGTGGTCAGGCTCCGTCCCCGCCGGCTTGGGTTGCGAGGTCGGTTGGCGTATCTGATCCAGGCGTGGAGCGTGTCGCTGGTGGTGCACGTGGCGATACTGTCGGCCCTGGCGGCGGCCACGTTTAGCTCGCAAGACACCCTCAAGAAGATGATCAATTTCGACTCGGCACTGGCGACGTATCATAGTGGCGAGCAAGAGCTCCTGCCGATTTACGCCGACCCCGACAATGCGCAACGAGACAAGGCGATCGGCGATGAGAACGCGAATACGGCCGGCGAGCCCGCCCCCACCGGAGAGGATGCCGGAGAGGAAACGGGAATGCTGGCCGCCGGCGGTCTCGGGGCCGGTCGCCCCTCGGCGACGCCCCGAATCAAGGGGGCGGCCAAGGGTCGCATCAACGAAGGGACCAGCCTCCCGGGAGTCAAGATCGACGGGCTGTCGAGTTCTCCCCTGTCGCTGCTGCCCGCCGCCCCCGCGACCGACCTGAGCGGAGGGGGGAAAATCTCCGGCGACCCGGTCTTTGACGTCAAGGAGATCGGAACCGCCCTCGACCAGCTCGCCCGCGAGATCCTCCGCCATCTCAAGGACCACAAGCTCACCGTCGTCTGGATGTTCGACGAATCGTTCAGCATGGAAGACGACAAGCGAACCATCCAGCAAAAATTCGACCGCGTCTCGAGCGAGCTCAAGGTCAACGTCGACAACGACAAGAAAGCCGCAAACGCCCTGAACCACGGCATCGTCGGGTTCGGCCAGGGCATGGAATACGCCCTGGAAAAGCCCCGCGAGGACATCGACCAAATTGGCCGAGCGATCAAGCGATTACGCATTGATTCGACCGGCATTGAAAACACGATGCACGCCCTTCGCGAGGTCGTCGACCATTATTCGGGGCTGATTCGCAAGGACCGAAAGCTCCTGATCGTGCTCGTAACCGACGAATCGGGTGACGACGGCGCGGATGTCGAGGAGGCCCGACAGGCCCTCAAGAAGCACAAGATTCCGCTCTATGTGATCGGGCGGCAATCGCTCTTTGGCTATCCCTTCGCCCACCACCGCTACATCGACCCCGTCACCAAGGATGTCTATCATCCCTTGATTCGTCGCGGGCCCGAGACGGCCGACCTGGAAATCTACCAGTGGGACGGTCTCTACGACCGCTGGGACGAGCAACCGTCCGGATTCGCCCCGTATGAGCTCGCGCGGCTGACCCGGGATTCCGGCGGCATCTATTTCGTGCTTCCCAGCGAGGAATTCATGCGGGTGCGAAAGCGCGAGCAAGCGTACTCGATCACCCAGCTCAAGGAGTACATGCCCGAGTACGACAACCGGATGTCCTACGTCGAAAAGCGCAACAGCTCGCCAATGCGCCAGACCATGCACGCGGTGGTTCAGGAGAGCCGAGCCCTAATCTACCGCCGTGATTTCCCGATCGCGTCCGACGAGATGGTCAAGGCGGCCATGGAGGAAGGGCAAAAGGCCGGCGTGAAGCTCAACCTCCTCCTCGGATTGCAAACCCGGCTGGAATCGCTGCAAAAAATTCGTGATCGCGAGCCCGAAAAACGCTGGCAGGCACATTACGATCTCATGCTGGCGCAAACGGTGGCCTTTCAGGTCAAGGCCTTCGAATATCGGGCGCTGATGGCCTCGATCGTGAAGCATCCCCCCCAGCCCAAGGGAAAGCCCGGAGCCAACATGGTGATCACCTGGGTGGTCGACCATTCCAAGCAGCCGTGGGCGCCCAAGGACATGACGGCCAAGAAATACGCCGAGGCCGAGCGACTGCTCAAGGATGTCATCGCCAAGCATCCCAAGACCCCCTGGGCCGACCTCGCCCAGGACACCCTCGACCGAGGATTCTCAGTGGTCTTCAATGAATGGCATCACAACCCCAAGTATTACGAGCGGGCGCAGTACGTGCCGAAGTATTGAGGGCCGATGGGGCGGACCGGCGGAAGCACCAGGCTGTAGTGTGTCAGTCCAAGTGGCGCAAAGCCTTGGTGAGAAATCAACCTCCTTCAGGGTTACGATGAAGGACGAAGCCCGGGCCGTGGAAGCCAAGCGGGTTTGCCCGTGGCGGCGGGCGAAGCGACAGGGGGCGCGGAAGGCGATCGAGACGTTGCCCAAGCGTCCCGACGGCAAATCGACCGTGACACCCGCGATCCTCTCGGACAACGGGAGCTGTTGGAACTCGACGGAATTCCGGGTGGTGCTCGGCGAGAACGGCCCGAGCCATCAGCGGCTCCAGCCGCATCGCCCTCGACGAGAAC
>JAKBAP010000399.1 GCA_021808995.1 Planctomycetota bacterium
AATTCGGGCCAACCAGGGGGATTACCCGCCCCTCAGGCTTGCCGCGGACGACGACCAACTGGACCTTCATGGCAACCATCCCGACCTAAATATGGTCACAAGACGAGACGTATCACGCACGAACCTCCCGATTCCTCGTCATCCCTGGATCGATCCGGGCCAGAGCGCCCTCGAGAGCGACGCTCCTCAATACGGCCTTGAAGCCGGCATCCTCGCCGGTTCCGCGACTGACCACCCGAAATCGAATCATGACCGCGACGACAGATCGAAACACCACGAACACCGAGGCCAACCTCGCCGATCCCGACCCAAGAAACACTCAGGAAGACCGCGGAGGAACGAACCGGGGAGACGTGGACTCGAGCCGAAGTCGCCAGCACAAGCCACACCATTGTAACTCAATCATTCGGAGTTCCAAGATCCTAATCATCGAGATTGTGGATGATTCTTGGAAAACGCCCTCCCAGTTCCCCCCAATGAGGCGAAATCGATCGCGAGAGCGTCCAATCGGGATTGCGATAGAGTGAGCGCTCAAGCTCCCTGGCATGGAGACGTAACGGCTCGGAGGGGGTTATCGGGCGAGCGGTCATGCCCAGCGAACGGCTCACCCGGTCGGTCACCCGCTCGGCGAGCCCTTCCACGGGGACGGCCGACCCTGGTCGCGTCTCCGCGAGGCCAGGCAGATCGGGAAACAGCGGCGAGGCCCCGAGCAGGATCGAACCGTGCTGCATGACCACCCCATCGCGACGCCGCTGGGCGCTGCCGGTGACTTTCACCCCGCCGACCGCGAGATCGTGCTCGCACGGGTCGGCGAAACAGAGGAATTCACGACCAGACACCCCCGTCCGCGGTCGCCCGCCGCCGAGCTGTTCCACCCCCACCCCCACCGACCCAAGCGCCTCCGCGATCGCGCCATGGACAATCCGATACAGGGCCGAACTGGGCCGAGATCGAGGATGATCGCGTGGCAACACCAGGCAGTAGGTCAGCTCGCGATCATGCCAGATCGCGCCCCCACCCGTGAGCCTCCGCACAATCGGGACACCACGCGATACCAGATCGGGGGGGATCTCTTCGAATCGCTGGAAATAACCCAGCGAGAGAGTCGGAGCGCTCCAGCCATAGAGCCGAAAAAACGCCCCGGGCCCTCCCTCGCGAGCCTGATCCATGAGGGCCTGGTCAAGCGCCATGTTCGCCGGGCCAGAGTCGATCGCGAAGGGAATGACCCAGCAAAACGCCGAGTCGGCGGCGTCAGCCTGGGGGCCTATCCCCCGGCGGGGGACCAGTCCCGGCTCGCATGACGGCCCGTGATCCGACATAATGCCTCACCCGATTTCCTGAAAAGACCCGCGCTGACTCACGCCAGGGACGTGTCGCGAGGGTCGCCCCGGAGCCGCTGATGAATCCCCTCGAAACGCCCGACGAAAGCCCGACCGTGACCACCCCCGCGGACGAGCCCGAAACCCGGCCCCTTGGGCTTCCCCTCTACGTTTGGGTCATCGCCGCCGTGATCCTCGCGATTCCCGCCGGGCTCTTGCTGGGCGATGGGGCAATCCAGCTCGAGCTTGTCTCCAAGCTCATCCTCAGGGCCCTGACCGCGCTTGCCGCGCCCCTGGTCGTGCTCGCGATCCTCAGCGCGATCGTCACCAACGACATCCAGGGCCGAACCGGGCTCCTGATGATGGCATTTTACCTCGGCAACACCCTCGTGGCCATGATCATCGGCCTCACACTGACTGGCGCCATCCGCCCCGGCGCGGGGGCCTCGCTCTACGAATCGACCACCATCCGGCCCACTTTTACCCAGAAAAGCCCCTCCGAGCTCGTCCTCGACCTGGTCCCCAGGAGCATTGGCGAGCCCTTCACTCAAAATCATCTGGCCCAGCTCGTCGTGCTCACTTTGGCCCTCGGAATCGGCCTGGTCAAGATCCGAGACGCCAAAAACGCCGCTGGCGACCCCTCGTTTCGCGTGGTCGTCGACCTGCTCTCGATCGGTTTTGAGCTCCTCATGAAGGTCTTGCTCTGGGTGGTCTCCCTCGTCCCCTTCGCGGTCTTTTGCATCGTCGCCTCGAGCATCGGCCAGAAAGAGGCCGGGCGCGTCTTCGCGTCGTTATTCCAGTTGATCGTGGTCGTCGTGCTGGGGCTCTCGATCCAGGTTTGCTGGTATCTGGCGCAAATGGCGATCGTCGCCCGGATGTCGCCGACGCGGTTCCTGCGGGGTTCGCTGGACGTGATGGCGAATACGATCAGCACCGCCAGCACCGCCGCGACGATCCCGATCACCCTGAGAGCCCTGGAACGCCTGGGCGTCTCCCGGCGATCGAGCCAGTTGACCGCTTGCATCGGGACCAATTTCAACAACGACGGGACAGCGCTCTATCAGGCGACCGCCGCCCTGTTTATCGCCCAGGCGCTTGGGTTTCCGCTGTCGCTGACCGATCAGATCCTGATCATGCTCACGACCTTGATCGCCAGCGTCGGAGCCGGCGGCATTCCCTCGGGGAGCTTTGTCACGATGCCCTTGATCTTCGCCGCCGTCGGACTGCCGGCCGATAAGATCCCGATCTTGCTCACCGTCGACTGGCTGCTCGACCGCTGCCGCACCACGTCCAACGTCCTGGGCGACATGGCCGTGGCCGTCCTACTCGACCGCGTGTCGCCCCCCGAGAAATCGGGGCTCGCTAAATCTGATAATTGACCCGAGTCTGGTATTCGCCCTCGGCCTCGCCGTTGGTTCCTTCACGATAGCGAAGCCGGGGGCTCTCGATAGTCACAATGGTATAGGGCGCGATGCTGCGCGTGATCCACGCCGAGGACCCCACGACCGAGCGCCTGCCAATGATCGTGTCACCCCCCAGGATTGTCGCGTTGGCGTAGATCACGACATCGTCCTCGATCGTTGGATGCCTCTTCAAGCCCCGGCGAAGCTCGCCCGTCGCCTCGTCTCGTGGAAAATGAAGCGCCCCTAGGGTCACGCCTTGATAAAGCTTGACACCATCGCCGATCTGGGTCGTTTCGCCGATCACGACGCCGGTTCCGTGGTCGATGAAAAACCGCCGCCCGATCGTGGCGCCGGGATGGATGTCGATGCCGCTCTTGCCGTGGGCGTACTCGGTCATCATCCGTGGAATCAAGGGGACACCCAGGCTGTAGAGCTCATGGGCCATGCGATAAACCGTCACGGCGGCCACGCCGGGATAGCAAAACACGATCTCGTCGAGGCTCTTGGCGGCGGGGTCGCCTTCATGGGCGGCCCGGACGTCGTCGGCCAGGGTATAGCGCAGGGCGGGGATGGTCTCGAGAAACCGCATCACGACCCGGTCGGCGATGGTGTCGTGGTCGGCGGTGTCGTCTCCAGAGAGGCAGCCGTGCCGAAACGCCCGCGCGACCTGAATCGAGAGCCGCTCGCGGACGCCGTCGATCAGGTCGCCCACGTGATAGGCGGCGTTCGAGAGCCGCAAGTTCTGCCGCCGGCCAAAGCCGGGATAGAGCACCTCGCGCAGGTCGGCCAGAATATCGACGACCTCGCGATAGCTCGGCAGGGGAAGATGGCCCAGGTGGTGGACCGCCCCGCATTCCTCGTACGTCGCCACGATCCGCTCGGTGAGCGACTTGAGTGGATCCGCCGGCCCCGACTCGGTCCCCATGCTCGTTTCCTGACGCTAGACCCCGGAAGACAACCGCCTCGAAGCGAGCCAGCGTCTCCCGTCCATCATAAGGCCCCACCACCACGTGAATCAACGCCGAGACCCGGCCAACGGATGTCGCCGGACCACTGGTAGTCTCGGCCCTCACGCCCGGTGATACCGCGCCTGCACGAGGGCGGCCAGGCTGGAAACCCAGGGAAATTCGCACTCACCTCGACCCGATCGGTCCAGGTAGACCCCGGAAAGCCCGGCCAGGACCGCCCCCTCGACGTCGTTTTCCAGGTCGTCTCTCACCCGGGCAACCCACCGCGGATCACGGATTCGGTAGGAATCGAAGCGGTATCAGCCCCGGACTTCCCTCTCAGTCTTGCAAGGCAGATCCCTGGCGCGCGGCTTCGGCACCATCCGGCCACCTGGCCAAGCGTCCTTGCCTCCCCTGGAAACCTCGGCTATGATTCCGTGAAGCCGCGTCATTGACCCGCCGACCCCGAAACCAGCGTTGCGAGCCTCGATTCTTTTCCAGCCGTGCGACCTTGATTCGGATGGTTAACGGATAGCAGTGATCGTCGATGTTGTCACGCGATACTTGAGCGAAACACAACGAGCTCGCGATCATGAACTATTTGCACTCGGAGTTGGACCTCAGGAAGGGTGACGTCGTCGTGGTCAAGCTTGATAGTCAGGCGAACGTCCTTCTCATGGATCAGCCAAACTTCGACGCCTATCTGAAGAGCACCTCATACCGATATTTCGGTGGTCACGCCGAAACATCTCCTGTCCGGTTGGTGGCCCCTCGAAGCGGGCGCTGGCACGTCGTGGTGGACTTAGGTGGATACGCCGGGACCGTGAAGGCAAGCGTGCAAGTCAAGGCGAGACAGGGCCGGCCCGTCGGCTGAGCTCGTCGGCGGGGGTAGGATCCGCGCGTGGATCGGGATCAAGAGGACTTCCTTCCAAGATGGCGAAGAAGCCGACTGCTCCAGGACAACAGATGTCGCCCGTTCGGATCGCTCCCTTGGGAGAGCTGAACGCATACACCGTGCATGAGCACGAGTTGGACATCATCGCCGCGGGGTCGCCCACCACGCTGGCTTTCAACATCGCGGTCGCACTGATCTCGATCGGTTGTTCATTCATTATAACGCTCACGACGACGACCATCAGAT
>JAKBAP010000400.1 GCA_021808995.1 Planctomycetota bacterium
ACCGCGAAGACCGTCTTGGAACTGCCGGAGGTTCCCGATATCAAGGTCGAACGGGCCTTGGGAAGACCACCGTTCGCGATCAGGTCAAAACCGTCGATCTCCGTTCTGAGCTTGGGAACGGAGAAAGGATGATCAATCGTCCTCATCTCGTCTCGTCTCTCGCCCTGGAAACGGTCGGGCGGGACCGACCCGCCACGAGCCACCATTCGCGCCCTCGCCCGCCATCCGGGCGGCTCGGGGCACCTCTCGGATCATTCGTTGGGATACGCGCGGAGGTCCAGGCCCAACAGAACCCGTTCGCTGTCCGAGAGATCGCCGATGATCCGCCGGATTGGAAGCGGTAACTCCTTGACCACGGTAGGGGTCGCCAGGATCTTTTCATCCTCGGCGAGTTGCGGTCGCTCCAGCACGTCAATCACCACGAGCTCGTATTCGCTCCGCAGCTCCTCCTCGCACATCCGCTTGAGATTCAAAATCGCTCGTTGCGAGCGAGGCGTCTGTCCTGTCACGTACAGCTTGATCAGGTATTTCATCGCTTCCTGGCCTCTCATCGAGGACCGCGAGTCACCCCGTCAATCCCCCATCCGCGTCCGGACTCCCATCCGTTAATTCCAGTTTAACGATCCCTCTTTTGCCGTGCCAAGAGCGATTGGGTCGACGGAATCGGCCGGGTCTCGACTCAGGTGCCCCGCGCTCTTCTGGGGATCCGGCCCACGAAAACCAGCACGACAACCAGAAACAAGAACAGCGGCGACCAGCCAGCCACCGGCGCGACCATCCCAGGAATGAAAACGGCGATCTGGCCCACGGATCGGCTCCGCCGATACGCGATCCGAACCGGACGCAGGGTTCCGTCGGGGATCGGCCGATCGCTCTCGTAGACTAGGGTGTAGCTCGATCCAATTCGCTCGGCGAGCTGCTCGTAGATCTTGCCTAGGTCGCTCGAGCGCTGGGCCGGGTAATACTGGCCGCGCGTCGACTTCGCGAGCCGCTCAAGATCGCCAGTCTCGATTTCATCCTCGGAACCCAACCCCAGGGTGTGGACAGGGAGCCCGAGCCGCCTGGCCCGGGCGATCACGTCGGCCAAGGTCGCGTCCTCGCTCGAGGTGTCCTCGCCATCCGTCAAGGCCAGCACCGAACGTCGGCCCTGTTCTCCCTCGAGCATCCCGAGCGCGACCGCGACCGCGTCGTGAAAGCGGGTCGAGCCCGCCGGCTCGATCTGGTCCACGACGGCCTGGACCTCGCGCCGGTCGGACGTGAAACGGCAGAGCGTCCTCACTTCCGAGCCAAACGCCACCACCGCGATCCGCGAGCCCTCGGGAGCCCGATCCAGAAAGGTCGCGACCGCGCGCTTGAGGCCACCGATCCGGTCCTCGTTTTCCATCGACAGGCTGCGATCGACCACCAGTACGACCGTCGTGGCCAGTGACCGACCCTGGCCGGGCGACTGAAAATCCACGACCTTGACGGAACGACCGTCCTCCGTCACCCGAAAATCGTCGCGATTCGCGTCGAGCCGGTATTCGCCGTTCGGTCCCTTGACCTCGAACTGGACGGCGATCCTGGGAAAATGCTGGTCGCTGGCCCCCGTGACCACGACCTGGACGTCATCGGCAAGGGCCGCCGTACGCGGTTCCTGGGATTCTCCGACCCCGCCAGGCTGGTCCGCGACCGCGCTCGCCGCCAAGGCCCCCTTCACCGGACCAACCCGCAGGACGCGATCGAGCTCGAACGCCAGGTTGGCCTTACGCAAGAACAAAAGCGCGAGCGCCGTGCTCGGCATGCGCCCCCAGCGATCGTGAGGCCAGCCACCGTCGGACTCCTGGCGATCGAGCAAAATCCGAGCGCCCTGAGCATACCAGTCAAATCCGTCCAAGTCTCGGAGTCCAAGCGCGACGCAGACCCGCTCGAGCGACCACAAATAGTAAATATCGGAATTCACACTCGCCTGGCGGGCATCGCGACCGACCGCCGCGAGCGCTCGTCGAAAGGCAGGGTCGGCCATGAGCGCTTGCCCACGGGCGCGCGCGGTCTGGTGCTCGGCCAGGCTCGGCCGGGCCGCGGTGATCGCCAGGGCCAGTAGGCCGGCACAGGTCATCGCGGGCGTCGCCGGCGTCCCCTCGCGATAGCCCCAGCCGCCGTCATTGGCCTGGGCCGAGCGAAAATGGACATCGATGGATTCCAGCGCGGGATCGGGATCAAACCCATGCCGACCGGCCGCCCATAAACCCAGAAGGGCGAATTGCGTGTTCGAGTGGTCGCCATCCGTGCCGATCCATCCGTCCCGTGCCGGGCTCTCCACGCGGTCCACGCGAGGCTTTCGCCGCGGTCGCTGACGAGAATCCGGACCACCCCTGGGCAGGTTATAGTGCCAGATCCCCTCATGGCCGCCGGCCTCGATGCGACTGGCCAACGTGGCGATTCTGTCCGCGCCCTCGGAACCATGCCCTAGCCGGGCCTCAAGGAGCACGGCAAGGGAGAGATCATAGGTTTGATCGACCTCGTCCTCGAGCGTCCTCGCCGCGGCTCGAGCCCGGTCAATCGCCGGGTCCTCGATCGACGCGCCGTTTTCCAGGAGCGCCAGCCCGGCGAGGGAGGTCATCCCCAGCACATGGTGAGCTTGACTCGGCTCGGTCCACGTTCCCCCCGCCGATTGACCCTCGCGGAGCCAGGCGGCCCCGCGCTCGATGGCACGCGCCACCTCATGATTCGTGACCGGGGCCTGGGCGGCGTGGAGGGCCGGAGCCAGGACGAGTACCTCCATCGCCAGGGCAAGAAACCGCGATGCCGTGGTTCGTCGCGGCGCGCTCATGGGAAGACCTCGTTTTCCGGTGGCCTCGCGGACGTGATCAAGCCCGAAAGTAAGCCCATGAACGCCCCGAGTACGCCCCAGACGGGGACAGCCAGGATCGCCGGCGCGTCCCGACCGAGCACCAGGCCGCTGGGTGGATCGAGAGTTTGAACCAACGCGACCAGCGGGGCCGCGATGATCAATCCGGCCGCGCCCCCGGTGAATCCCATGGCGAGCGTGTCCTGATTCGTCCCTCGCGCCCGTCCCAGGCCGGCACCCACCAGGATGCCCAGCCCCGCCAGCGCGGTCGCGACCGAGGCCAGGCCCGAGCCCTGGGGCGAAAGACCTCCCAGCGGCGACCACGCGATCAAGAGGAGCATGATCCTCAACGCCACCGCCAGGCCCGCCCCCAGGATCACGCGCCGGCGGTTCGATAACGCGGCAAGCCTTGGAACCAACCCCTCGACCCACCCCGGTGAGCCCTCGCGGCCCGCGAGCTCGGGCTCGGCCGCGACCTGCCCGCGCTCGAGCCGAGCGACGATTCGCCTGGTCCCGCCGTTCGACTCGATCACGATCGCCGCCTCCAGGGGCGATCCCAGGTCATCGGGGATCTCAAGCTCAAGCTCAAGCTCACTGTGATCAACAGTGGTAAAAGCCCGATCGCCCTTGATCCGCAACCACCCGCATGACGTGGGCTCGATCCTCGCCGTCGAACGTAGCATCCGATAGCCCACGTTCGTGACCTTGAGGGTCCGCGCGACCATTCCCCCAATTCCGGTCGCGCTCACCTTCACCGTCGAAGGATGAACATCAAGCTCGGGCGCGGCCGAGAGGGTCGCCGGCAATCGACCCAGCCAGAGATCCAGGCGCTCATCAAGGGTGCGATCCGCTCCCATCACCGGGACCAGATCCAGCCGGCCAATTCGCTGGAGGTAGGCCGAGATCCGCCCGGTCGCGAGCTCGTCGCGCAGATCCCGCCAATCGCGAGCCGCCAGCACCAAGAAATCATCCCATGACGCACAGCGAGCGCCCTTGGCCGTCAAGAAAGGAGACGCCGGCGCGGCTTTCGAAACAACCGGGGCGACCGGGCCGGGGACAGCGCTCGCGTGCTCGGCAACCCGTAGCGCGATCCCGCCGAGCTGGATCACGTCGCCGTTCTGGAGCAGCTTCACTTGACCTGAAAGCAAGCGCTGGCGATTGACGAAGGTCCCTCCGGGACTCTCCAGATCTCGCAGTCGAAGCATCCCCCCCTGAGCCTCGATGGCCGCGTGGCGGGCGGCCAGCGATCGGGTTCCGCTCTGTTCCTGGCCGGCCAGATCGAGCCCACTCTCACGCGGGGGAGCGCTTCCCAGGATGGTTTCGCCCGCTGGGATCGGATAGCCGCGCCCCAGCTCGCGCCCCTTGGTCGCGATCAACGCCCAGCTTGAGCCATTAACAATCGGCGATGTTTGGGATTGGTTCATGCTCGCCCCGGTCGTGCCTTCACCGACATCGAAACACCAGCCGCGTGCGGCCCAGCTCGAGACGGTCGCCATCCTTGAGATCGCGCCGGCCGATCACCTCGTCGCCGTTCAGCCGGGTCGAGCCCGCGAGGGCTCGCAGGGTGTAGCCGTCGGCATCGACATGGATTTCCGCATGACCCCTGGTCACGGCGGAATCGCCGAACAGCCCGATCTCAGCCTGTTCGTCGAGGCCCATTCGGTTCGCGCCTCGCCGCAGCAAGAACATTCGCCCTTCCTGCCGGCCGCTCATGACCTGGACCCATGCCTTGCGGAGGGCCTGCTCGACCAGGGCCGGAAACAGCCCCAGGCCCCCGCCCATCACCACGACGCCAAGCGCCTGCCCGAGCGCCAACCGATTGCCCATGACAACCCGCGCCAGCTCGAAGAGAAACCCGCCCACGAACCCCCCAATCGCGCCGCCGATCAGGCCAAATTTCAGCCGTTCGCGAGAGCGATCCGCGAGCCCCTGGGCGACCCCGATGCCCAACCCGAGCACCGACCAGGAAAGC
>JAKBAP010000401.1 GCA_021808995.1 Planctomycetota bacterium
AATCCACCTCGCCTGGACTTTCCTGACCCGATGCCAATTCCCGCCTTGAGTTGTCCGAGCATTCGTGGCTGCATGGTTAAAAAAGCGGAAAGCGATCCCGCGGCGAGTCCATACACATCGACATTCACGCCCTGGCACTCCCGTCTGGTCGCGCCAGCCCCCGTTCGGGTAAGGTGTTGCATCACGTGATCGAAAGCCCCGAGAACGGCTCGACCACCAGAAGAGGACCCCGCGGCTCGTGAACGACGACTCACGCCTGAGATCCCGAACAGCCGATCGCCGCCAGAAAATCCAGGCGATGCTCCGCGCCCATGATCTCGACGCCTTCATCGCAAGCGCGCCGGCCAATGTGACCTATCTCACGGGTTTCAGCGGAGATTCGTCATCGCTCTTGGTCACCAACGAGCGAGCGATCGTGATTTCGGACGGGCGGTTCACCACCCAGCTCGCCCAGGAATGCCCCGATCTTGAGGCCGACATCCGCCGACCCGGCGAGGAATCGACCCAAGCCCTTGCCCGCGTTATCGATGCGATCGGCGTCCGGCGCGTCGGCTTCGAGGCACTCTCACGCACCGTCGCCGATCACGAGGCCATCCAGGAGGCCGCCCGAACCACCGACTGGGCCCCCACCCACGGCTGGGTCGAGTCCCTCCGCGAGATCAAGGACGACCTCGAAATCGCCGCGATCCGACAGGCCGTTCAGTACGCCGAGGATGCCTTCGCCGGCCTGCTCACCACGCTCCGAATCGGCGATTCCGAGAAAAAAACCGCCGATGACTTGGAAATACACCTCCGTAAAGCCGGGGCGACTGGGTCGAGTTTTCCCCCGATCGTCGCCGTCGGCCAGCGGTCGGCGCTCCCCCACGCGCGGCCCACGGACGAGGCCCGCATCGGCGACGACGACTTCGTGCTCGTCGATTGGGGGGCGACCGGACGTCCGTATAAGAGCGACTTGACGCGAGTTCTGGTCACAGGTAAGGTTACGACCACGTTTGAAAAGATTTATCGGATTGTTCTCGAGGCTCAGGAACGCGCGATCGCGGCGATTCGCCCGGGCGCTCACCGCGGTGATGTCGACGCGACGGCGCGAGGGGTCGTGGAAAACGCGGGCTACGGACCGTTCTTCGATCATGGGCTCGGACACGGCCTGGGGCTCGAAATCCATGAGGGTCCTCGGCTCCGCCGAGGCGCTCAGGGACTTCTGGCCGCCGGAATGGTCGTGACCGTGGAACCAGGGATCTATCTGGCGGAATGGGGAGGTATTCGAATCGAGGACGACGTGCTCGTGACCCCCGACGGTCACGAAGTCCTGTCACGGGTTCCCCGCTCGCTGGAATCCACACCGCTGCCGAATATCCCCGCCGCCGCGAGCCCGGCGCGTTAGCCCCCGAGTTCTCGCCAGGACTCGGTTCGCTGTTGTTTTCGCTACGATTGACTTGTTTTTCTTGCTCACCCGGAGTCATGGAATGGCCGAGACGCCCTCGGGTCCTCCCGAGCCGCTAGACCTGCAAAAGATCCGCTATCTCGTGCGTCTCATGAAACGCTACGATGTGACCGCGCTCGACGTGAGCGACGAATCCCTCCAGATTCGTCTCCGCCGGGGATCGGCGGAAGTCTCGCATCGTGCCCCGCCGCCTCCGCCCCCGCCGCCTCCGCCGGCGGCCGTCAGCGCGGCCCCCACGCAGGCCAGCCCCCCGGCGGCCGAATCGCCCGAGAACCGGATGCTCATCATCGAGAGCCCGATGGTCGGCACGTATTACGCCTCAAGCTCGCCCGAGACCCCCCCCTTCGTCGCCGCCGGCTCCCGGATCGGGGTCGACACCACGGTCTGCATCATCGAAGCCATGAAAGTCTTTACCGACATCCCCGCCGGAATCGCCGGCGTCATCGTCGAGACCATGGTGAAAAACGGCCAGCCCGTGGAATTCGGCCAACCCCTGTTCCGCGTTCGCCCGGACTAGCCCCGGGGGGATAATCCCCACTTGGACGGATACGGCCACGTGAACTCTTCCAGTATGATCGGGTCGCCGAAAGGTCGGCGGCGAAAGCCAGTATGACCCAGGGAGCCGTGAAAGGCTGATGTTCGAGCGAATCTTGGTGGCGAATCGCGGCGAGATCGCCCTGCGGGTGATCCGCGCATGCAAGGAAATGGGCGTGGGCGTGGCGGCCGTGTACTCACGCGCTGATCGCGACGCCCCCTATCTCAACCTGGCCGATCGCGCGATCTGCATCGGCAAGGAATCAAGCGCCGATAGCTATCTCAACCGCTCGCGAATCATCGCCGCGGCCGAGGTCGCCGACGTCCAGGCGATCCACCCAGGATACGGATTCCTGAGCGAAAATCCCGAGTTCGCGGAAGTTTGTCGATCCAGCGGCTTCGAATTCATCGGCCCTCCCCACGAAGCCATCCGCCGCATGGGACTCAAGACCGAGGCCAAGAAGATCGCCGCCGCCGCCAAGGTCGCCTGCGTGCCAGGCTCGGAAGGCGCGATCAGCTCCAACGAGGAGGCGGCCCAGTTCGCCCGTGCCATCGGGTTCCCGGTCCTGATCAAGGCGGCCGCGGGAGGGGGCGGGAAGGGCATGCGAGTCGTCCGCGAACCCTCGTCCCTGGTCCAGTCCCTGGCCCGGGCCAAGGCCGAGGCCGACGCGGCCTTCAAAAACCCCAGCGTTTACCTCGAGAAATTCATCGACCAGCCCCGCCACGTCGAGGTCCAGATCCTGGCCGATTCCCACGGCAATATCGTGCATTGCTGGGACCGCGACTGCTCGCTGCAACGGCGGCACCAGAAACTGGTCGAGGAAGCTCCCGCCGCGTCGCTCCCACTCAAGATCCGCTCCCGCCTAGGCGACGCCGCCGTCAGGCTCGCCAAGGCCGCCGGCTACGTCAACGCCGGCACCTGCGAATTCCTCGTCGACGCCCAAAACAACTTCTATTTCATCGAGGTCAACGCCCGGATCCAGGTCGAGCACCCCGTCAGCGAGGAAGTCACCGGCCTCGACCTCATCAAGGAACAGATCAAGATCGCCGCCGGACTCCCTCTCTCGTTCAAACAAGACGACGTCCAGGTCCGCGGACACGCCATCGAGTGCCGAATCAACTCCGAGGACCCCGACAAGGACTTTCGCCCCTCACCCGGCCGGATCACCAAGCTCAAAGTCCCCGGCGGTCGCGGCGTGCGGTGGGATTCCCATATCGAGACCGGCTACGTGGTCCCACCCTATTACGACTCGCTCCTGGGCAAGCTCATCGTTCACGCGCCAACCCGACCCGAAGCCCTCGCCGTCCTCCGCCGCGCCCTGGACGAGCTCGTGATCGAGGGAGTTCAGACCACGATCCCCCTCCACAAGCGAATCGCACGCGACTCCGACTTCATCGCCGGCCGCGTCGACACCACCTGGGTCGAACGGGTACTGCTGGGCTAGGCTCCAATCACTGGCGTCTGGCCCCCGGCGATCACGCGCGGTATCCTCGATTTCTCGTGCGGATCGCGCCTTGACTCAACCAAAACGCCTCGCGGCCCTTGCTCAAGGCCAGCGCCCGGGGCATGGCGACGGGAGACGTCGATGAGGGTTGGCCTGCTCACGGGTGGGGGCGACTGCCCAGGCTTGAACGCCGTGATTCGAGCCGTCGTGCAACAGCTCTCGAACGAATCCGCGACCGCCCTCGGCATCCTTGAGGGCTGGCGCGGCCTGGTTCACAATCTGACCATGCCCCTGTCACCAGCAACCACCGAGGGGATCATCGCCCAAGGAGGAAGCATCCTGGGTGCCTCCCGCACCAACCCCTATCGAAACCCCGATACCGACCTGACCGCGCTCCGCGAGAATTTCGCGAGACACGAGCTCGACGCGCTCGTGGTCATCGGCGGCGACGACACCCTGGGCGTCGCCATCCGACTCCATAACGACTTCCAGATGCCCATCGTCGGCATCCCCAAGACCATCGACAACGACCTGATGGCCACCGATTTCTCGTTCGGCTTCGACACCGCCATCAACATCGTCACCGAGGCCGTCGACCGCATCCGGACCACCACCGAAAGCCACCGACGCGTCGTCGTCGTCGAGACCATGGGCCGTCACTCGGGCTGGATCGCCTGCTTCTCCGGCATCGCCGTGGGGGCGGACTATATCCTCGTCCCCGAGGTGCCAATCGACCTGCCCCACCTGATCTCCGCCCTCCGATCCCACCGCGCCGCCGGAAAGAAATACGGCGTCGTCATCGCCGCCGAAGGAGCCCGCTTCCCCGACCAGGGACCTCTCACACTCGGACACGACCCAGATTCCTTCGGAAACCCCCGATTAGGAGGCATCGGCGCGGTCGTCGCCGAGGCCATCAGCCGACACACAGGCTTCGAAACCCGCTCCGTCGCCCTCGGGCACCTCCAGCGAGGGGGCTCGCCAAGCGCCTCCGACCGCATCCTGGCCACCCGAATGGGTCTCGCCGCCGGCCGCCTCGTCCTCCAACGCAAGATGGGCACCGTCGTCGCCGTCGTCGACGGCCACATCGTCGAAACCAAGATGGGCGAACACGTCGTCGCCGCGAAAACTCTCGATCTCACATATTATGATGAGGCCGCCGCGTTCTTTCGCTGACGGCCGCGATCAAAAAAAATCGTAGGCACCCACCAGTTGGTGCGACCCGATCGGGCTCAGGCACGCGCCTGAGGCCAGCCCAGCCGCTCCGAGCTACCCAGACCCGCGTACCAACTGGCGGGTGCCTAAAAAAATCCGCGCGAGGGGTTTGACGTAGGTTTTGGGTCTACTTATAATAATTTATACGTCGACTTGAGT
>JAKBAP010000402.1 GCA_021808995.1 Planctomycetota bacterium
ATGTCCTCGACACCTTTCAGGTCATCATGGCCGAGCGCAAGCGGCGCGAGATGGACCCGACGATCGCGCTTTTAGAGCACTGCGTGACCGAGGCCAAGCGTGGTGGCGAGGGGGAAAAATACACCCGCGAGCAGCTCGAGAAGATGCTCGATTTCACCCGCATGCTGACCGAGTGGTACAGCCATATCGAGGGGCTCTCGCGCCCCGCCCTGGCGCGACTCTTTCGCGGTGGGGCGATCCTGGCCAAGATGTTTAGCGGCTCCTCCAAGTCGTCGGTCGTCTAAACGACGAGGACACTTCCAGGAACTAGACGGACTGGAATCGCGCCTTGACGATGAGCTATCGTCCGAGTTCGATCGCGATCTGATAGTAGGCCAGGGCGGCGAGGTCGACCTGCTCGAGGTCGATCCATTCGTTCTTGGTGTGGGCCTGGGCGATGTCGCCAGGACCGAAGACAACACACGGGGTTCCCGCCTCGTCGAGCGGGCCGGCGTCGGTTCCGAAGGGAACGCCGCGAACGAGCGGTTTTCGACCGACGGCCTGGGTGACGGCGGCCTGGAGGGCGGAGATATGGTGGCCCTCCTTGCGTTCGAGCGGGGGTAGGTGAACCCACGGTTTCTCGAATTCGATCCAATCGGGTCGACCGAGCGCATGATCCAATCGCCCGCGAACGGCCCCGATCGCGTCGAGAGCGGTTTCGCCCGGGAGGAGGCGGCGATCGACCTCGATCGAGCAAAGGTCGGGGACGATATTGACGCTCTGCCCCCCCGTGATTCGCCCGACCGAGAAGGTCGCGGGGCCAAGGACCGGGTCGACCGAGCCGGCCTGGAGGTCGCGCGCGTAGTCCTCGAGCACGCGGATCACGGCGGCCATCCGATAGATGGCATTGGCCCCCAGGTCGGGGCTTGAACTATGGCACGCGGTCCCCTTGGTCTGGATCAGCCAGCGCAGGGCTCCCTTGTGGCAGTCGACGAGGTCGAGGGAGGTCGGCTCGGCGACAATGGCGAGGCTGGCCCCATGGCGCGACGCGGCCAATCGCGACGCCCCCATGTGGGTGAACTCCTCATCGACGGTGAACGCGAGCAAGACCGAGGCCGAGCCGGCCGGTCGTTCGCGGGCGAGCCGCTCAAAGGCGGTCATCATGGCGGCCATCGAGCCCTTGACGTCGCAGGAGCCACGCCCATGGAGCCGCCCCCCCTCGACCACGGGATCGAAGGGAGGGATCGTCATGCCGTCGACGGGGACAGTGTCCTGGTGAACGTCAAAGAGGATCAGTCGCGATGAGCCAGGCGCGTCGTAGCGTGCGAGCAGGTTATCGCGCCCAGGGGCGACGGGGTCGCGGCGGCAGTCGAGCCCACGCTCCCGAAACCACGATTCGAGGAAGTCGGTGAGCCGACCCTCAAGGACCTGGTCCCCCTCGAGCACCCGCCCCATCGGGTTTACGCTGGGGATGGATACCAGCTTCGCCAGGAGAGAGGCGGTCTCGCTTGCCATCGGACCCTCGTCAAGAGAGCTCAGGACTTGACCCGTTCAAGGTATTCACCAGTCCGGGTGTCGATCCGGATCTTTTCACCAGGCTTGATGAACGGGGGAACCGTGACCTTGAGCCCCGTTTCGAGCGTCGCTTCCTTGTATTGGTTGGTCGCCGTCGCCCCAGCGAGCGCCGGCGGTGTGTCGGTCACGCAGAGCTCGACGGAGTCGGGAACTTCGATCGAGACCGGTTTGTCGTTGATGTATTTGACCATCACCCGGTTGTTAGGCAGCAGGTAGCTCATGGCCGAGCCCATGATCTCTGGCGAGAAAAAGAGCTGATCGTAAGTCTCGACGTCCATGAACACGTGCTCGTCGCCGGCGGAATAGAGGTATTCGTATTCCTTGGTCTCGACGTAGGGAACCTCGATCTGGTCGACCGAGCGCAGTCGCTTGTCGATCAGGGCTCCGTTGTTCATGTTACGGAGCTTGGTCTGGACCATGGCCCGGAGGTTTCCGGGGGTGTGATGGGCGAAATCCTGGACGACGTAGTTCACGCCTTCCATTGTGATCACCATGCCTCGTCGAATATCAGTGGCCTTGATCATCATGGTGCTTGGGGAATCTCCTGGCGTTGGCGCTCGGCCGGGGTTGGAGTCCCGGCCCGTTGCTGATGGCGTTAGAATGATAATTTACGCCGGTCAGGCGGTTCTGAACAGGCCGATCGGCGCGTTGGACCCGAGGCCGTCTTGGTTCGTCGTTCGGGGAGATCTAGATTTAACGCGGGCGATCGGTCCGAGATCATTGTCAAGGGGACGAGCTACCATGGATCGGCTCGGCTATTGTATGATCGGCCGCCCCCCGCGTTGGGGTGGGCTGAGTGGTCGTTCGACGAGGATACGGCAGGCTTCCCACGCGATCGATCCTAGTCCCAGGAATTCTAGTGAAAGAGCTTCACCCATGAGCTTCCGAGTTTTCTACGCGGCCGGTCCGGGGGATGTGATCGCCGCCCATGGATATTGGAGACGAAAAGAGCACTGCCCCACCGAGGTGACCATCACCTTCTCCAGTCAGTTTGAGCAGTTCTGCGAGGATATCGGCGCGGAGGCATACATCGTCGCCTACCACGATCGCAAGGGAGTCTCGCGCGATGGCGACTTCACGCTCGAGCACCGGCCAAAGCCCATGCCACGAGCCCGAGGCGTGCTCTTTCATCTGTCGGAGCTGATCTACGGCTTGGGCCTTCTCGCGACCGCGCTCCGATTCCGGGCCGATGTCGCCGTGATCGACTCCGGATCAACGTATTATTTTGTCACTTCGCTTTTCCGGCTGATGGGCATCCGGGTCGTTCCCGTCTTGCACAATACGCTTTGGGCTCATGGATTTCCGCCGACCAAGCCGATCCCCCGCGCGATCCTCGCCCTGGAAGCCCTCTTCTACCGGCACGTGGCCACGGCGATCATCGGCGTCTCGCCGGAATGCAATCGCCAGGTGGTCCAGCTCACGGGAGACCGACATGCCCCACTGTTCGAGATCCGCGCCCAGTTTCCACGCGATTACTTTGCTCGGATCCCTCCCCCTCCTCCGTTCGAGTCGCGGCCGTTTCAGATCATGTTCATTGGCCGGGTGAATCGGATCAAGGGGGTTTTCGACATCCTGGAAATGGCCCGGAAGATCGAGGCCCGTGCTCCCGGGCAGGTCCGGTGGGAGATCTGCGGTAGTGGGCCGGACCTTGAGGAGACGAGACGGCTTCATGCCGAAATGGGGCTGCAAGCGATCGTCAACCTTCGCGGTTGGACGCCTCTGGACGATCTGCTCGAGGTTTACGCACGGAGTCACGCCGCCATCGTGCCGACTCGAAGTACCTTCATCGAAGGTCTTGCCATGACCGCGGCCGAGGCGATCCTGGCGGGGCGACCGGTGATCACCAATCCGGTAGTCCCCGCGCTTGAGATTCTGGGCCCGGCTTGCGTGGCCGCCCGGACCAACGACGTGGACAGTTATGTCGAGGGGATTCTCAAATTGATCGGTGATCGCGAGTATTATGAGAGTCTCCGACTCGCGTGTCCCGGCCTGGGCGAGCAATTCTACGATCGAGAGCAGGGGCTGGCGGCTGTCCTCAAGCGGGTGATTGGCCCTCTCCAGGAGAAGAAACTTGGCAAGCGGGTCGAGGCGGCGGTCTGATTCTCTCGCTTGATCGGCGGTGCTTTCGCGGAGCAGGCGCGAGCCCCCACCGCGCGCCGGCCGATCCCCTGGGTTTCCCTTGCCGATCTCGTGTCAGGGGGTCTTGATTGGTGGATTCGTTCCCTTGAGGGTGGTCAGGTAGGCGATCAGGTCGGCGAATTCGACGGGAGTGAAGGAGTCGACCAGTCCGGACGGCATGATCGATGAATGGGAGGGTCCGCGTTCGAGGATCTCCGCCTTGGCCACCCGCATGGGCTGGGCCGTGGAATCGATGAGGATGAGCTCGGTGGGAGTCTCGGCTCGGATAATGCCTTGCTTGGTCGAGCCGTCGCGGAGCGCGACCACGACCGTGCGCCACTCGGGCGCGACCCGGCTCGAGGGGTCGAGCACGGAATTGATGAGCTCGGCCTTGTCGTAAACCGCCGCCGCGGTCGACAGGTCGGGGCCCACGCCGGCCGTTCCCTGGCCGCCGGCCGAGTGACAACGGAAACAGCCTGGGCCGGCCTGGTCGAAAAAGATTCGCTCACCCTTGCGAGGATCGCCTGGGCTCGCGAGCGCGAATCGGCGGAGCCGCTCGAGGAGATCGCCTGGCGATCTCGCCTCCCTCTCCAGCAGCGCGATCGAAACTGAAAACCGCCATCCGCCGACCCCTTGCCGCGTGAGCACCACGATGGGATTGGGACCCTTCCTGAGCTTGATCCGAACCAGATCCGAGCCCGAATCATAATTCCGGCCGGCGGGTTCGACGAATTGGTGCACGATCGTTTGGTTGACCGAGATCACGATCGACCCGCTCGACCCCACGAGCAAAAGCGCGTCGCGGTCGCGGTCGGAATCGATCCGAGCCGCGGCGAAGACGCCCAGGTCGGGCGATTCGCCGGGTGCGAAGCCGAAATCGGTGGGTTTTCCGTTTTTCCGCTTGAACTCGTCGAGGTCGAGGGGTTGCCCGGCCTCGGCCTTCCGGGCGAGCCACGATGTCGGGCGTCCGAGCGCGTCCGGGCGAGCGATCGTGTCATCGATCCGCGGGCTGGTGAGAAAATCGAGTGGGGTGGTCTTGGGGAAGGGGCCAATGACTCGCCAGTTTTCGATGGGTTCGAAATGGGCCAGGATTCGCTCGAGGGCGAGGGACGCG
>JAKBAP010000403.1 GCA_021808995.1 Planctomycetota bacterium
GACTACACGCCCTAGCGACGGGCAGGCTGGGGTTCCGGGCGCGACGCGGGACGGCGGGTGGGGGATGTGGTCGGGGCGTGTTCCGGGCCCTCCGACGGGTCCTCGCCTCGGGACTCGTAACAGGGCCAGAGCAAATGCGCGACCGCCTCCTCGGGCGCGAGCGCGATTCGCGCCTCGAGCTGCTTGAGATAGTCGGCGACGGCCGTTTCCTCCTCGCCGGGGCGGGGGCGTTCGAGGGGTTCGAGTTCGATCGCGAACCGGCCGCCGGGTCGATGCCGGCAAAAGACCAGGAACACAGGGGCTCCGGTCAGCGAGGCCAGCAAGGGCCAGATCGCCAGCAACCGCTGGGGCCGGCCCAGCAGGTAGCCGCCGCTCGTATTACAGCCCGTCCATGGGATGTCGCCGTTCAAGTAGACCACCAGCCCGTCGCGCAGGGCCGCGCGGGCCCGGCAAAGGCGCTCGACGGCGGCCGCGGGCTCGAGATTTCGCCGCAGGAAAAACTCGCTTTGCGGGTGCCAACCGCGGGCGTCGAAGCGATGATTCAGATAGCGCGAGACGTGCCGCGGCCGCTGGACCAGGAGCCGGAGCGGAGCCCCCTGGCGAAACAACCAGTGCAACCCCGCGATATGAGCCCCGAAATGGCTGCCGACCAGGATCGCCCCCTTGCCACCGGCGAGCGCTCCCCACAAACGATCCAGACCCCGTGATTCGAAGCGCTCGAGGACCTGTTCATCTGGACCGACGTCGAGGGGGTAATCGCGGGCCAGGAACCGGGCGCGATTGGCGGCGAGCAAGGGAAAGACCTGGTCGACCTTCCAATCGGCGTCGAGCGAGCGGGCGGCGGCGGCGAGCGCCCGTCGCATCCGCCGGCCCTCGCTGGGGATCAGCGAGACGGCTCGCTTGCCGATCCGTCCCAGCAGCCAATCGCCCCAGACTGGGCCGAGCGCCCGCGCCACCGGAAGCGCCAGGCTGTAAAAGACGAACTTCCAGGTGAAGACCTTGCGCATCCGTCCGCGTAGCCGTTTGTGAAAGGCGTTCAACACCTGGCTCCCTCCCCGGCCACGAGCGACGTGAGCCTCTGATAGTCGACCTTGTCGGTCGAGGTCGCGGGCAGCCGATCGAGAAAAACGATCGTGTCCGGGATCATGTACGACGGCAACCGCGAGACACAATGGCGCTTGATCGCGATCACCGAGCGCTTGACCTCGGGCTTGAGCGCGACGAAGGCCGCGATCGAGACCCCGAGCTCGTCGGATCGCGCCACCACCCCCGCCCGATCGACCCCCTGGTGCTGATATAACGCGCTTTCGATTTCGCCCAGTTCGATCCGATAGCCCCGTTTCTTGACCATGCGGTCGCGGCGGCCGTGGAATTCGTAGACGCCGCCGCCGGAATCGCGCGCCAGGTCGCCGGTGCGGTACCAGCGGGTTCCGGCGGTGTCGACCAGGAAGGCTTCGTGGTCGAGGTCGGGGCGTCCGAAATAGCCGCTCATCACGCCGGGGCCGGCGATCACGAGCTCTCCGATCGTCCCTTTGGGCGCGTCGAGGCCGGCGGCGTCGACCAGCCGGGCCACGAGCGGCGGGCAGACGGACCCGATTGGGAATGGCTGGTCGCGGTCGGCGGGGATGGTCTCGGGAACGCGAAAGGCCGTGCAGACGTTGGTCTCGGTCGGTCCGTAGAGATTCCACATGACGGCCCGGGGCCAGATCGCCCGAAGGGCCTTGAGCGGGCCGATCGGGAACACCTCGCCGGCGAAGAGCACGAGCCGAGGCGTGGCCGAGGGATCGCTCGCGAGCCCCCCATGCTCGACCAGCAGGGCCAGGATCGAGGGGGCCGAATACCAGACGCTGATCGCGCGATCGGGGATGAACCGGCCGAGCGCGGCCGGGTCCCTGGCGAGTCCCTCGCCGATCAGGACCACGGTCGCGGCGGCCCGGCAGCTCGCGAACAGATCCAGGATCGAGAGATCAAAATGCAAGGGGGCGTGCGAGGAAAAGCGATCGTGGTGGTGGAAAGGTCCGAGGTCGCGGTCGCACCAATCGAGGAACGAGAGGGCGTTTTCGTGGGTGAGCATGACCCCCTTGGGAGCGCCCGTCGAGCCCGACGTGAACAGGACATAGGCGAGGTCGTGACCCGAGCGCGGGGGGGGGAGCGGGCATGGGGCGTCGTCGGCGGCGACCCGCGACCAGAGGGCGAGATCGGGGTCGGAGTCGGCCTCGAGCTCGGGCGTGGCGGCGGCGGCGTCGGAATCGAGCTGGATCATCCGTGGCAAGGGACCGCCGGGCCAGGCCTCGCGAACGAGCCGGCCGCGCTCTCGGTCGACCACGACGGCCTTGACCCCGGCCGCGTGCAAGATGCCGACCGAACGCGCGGGCGGACCGGTCGGATCGACGGGGACATAGGCCCCCCCCGAGCGCATGACGCCGTGGATCGCGATCACCGATTCGAGGCTCTTGGGAAGCCAGATCCCGACCCGGTCGCCCCGGCCGACACCCCAGCGGGCCAGCCGCGTCGCCACCCGATCGGCCGTGAACAAAAGGGTCTGATAGTCGATCGACCGGCCGCGATCGTCCTCGACGGCGGGCCGATCGGGAAATCGCCGGGCGGCGTCCTCAAGCAAGAATATCAGGTGTCGTCGATCCATGACGAGATCATCCCGTGGATCACCGGCCAGCGGCGGCATGGGCCGTCGCGCCGGGAAAGATTCGCGCGTAGGTTTCAGGGTCGTGGACAAGGGCCCGGGCCAGGGCCGTGAACAGCCGGCGATGGCCCAGGGCATTGGGGTGGTCGTCCCAGGCGGCGATCTCGAGCGTGCTCGGGTCGTCGTGGTCGAACGACGGGGTCAGGTCGTAAACGGGGAGGCCATGCCTGCTGGCGACGGCCTTGAGCATGGCGACCGGCTCGGCCCGGGCGGCCGGGGCGTCGGACTTGCCCACGCGGGGCACGATGATCATCACCAGGGGGACGCCCGCCCCTTGGCATTCGCCGGCGAGCGCGGACAGCGTCTGGTCGTAAAGATCCCAGTAATACGGGCGGAGCTTGGCCTTGAGCCGGTCCTTGTTGACCATCCGGCCGCCGCCGTCGACCTCGAGATCGGCGGGGATGATCCGGGCGGCGGCGACCGCTCGCCGGAGGAAGTCATACTTGAGATCGACACGTTTCCTCAAGATTTCGCGAAGGTGGATTTCGATCAGCCGGGCGTCGAGGGTGGTGGCCGAATAGATCACGAGGTCGGGCTTGAACGCCATGGCCTTCCGCGCCAGGGTTTCGAGCCGCTGAACCGGGCTATAGGCGGCCACGGCGAAATTGAGGACCTCGAACGATCGGAGGGGCTCCCGGCCCAGGCGTTTTTCGTGCTCGCCCAGCCAGGTCTCGAGCCGGTTGGCGTAGGCGTCGCGATGGTCGACCCCCCAGCCCATGTCGATCGACGAGCCCAGCAGGGCGACCCGGAACACGCCTGGGGGCTTCTCGAGCTCGACCGGGTCGTCGTGCATGCCGTGGGCGTTGGTGGTGAAGGGCTGGCCAAAGAGGGTCCGGGAGACCGAGGGCTTGAGCTCGAACTGGAGAAAGTCGTCCTCGAGATAGTGGACGACGTCGGCCTCCTGAAACCGCACCCAGCCGGTCGGCTTGCCGAGCAGGCGGAGCGATTGCTCGCCGCGGGCGGGGTCGACGCCATCGCCGCGGATCAGCCCCTCATAGTAACCCTCGGCGCGCTCGGCCCGATTGAGCTCGGGCGATCGGGCGCTATCGACCAGCCCCTTCACCCCCTCCCATTCCGCCGGTAGCGGGACCGTCGCGATCCCGAGCAAAAGCGCGCACTGGGCCACGCCCCATCGGAAGGCCCAGCTTGGACTCGCGTGTGGGATCCTCATCGGTTCATCTTCCCATGACTCCCCGAGACAAGAGATCGAACCACGCGCCCACGCTCGGGCTCGACCAGAGCGACCAGATTAACGCGATCGAGCTAAACGTCAGCCCCACTCGGACGCATTTGAACGAACCGGCCAGGATTCGCGACGACGGTGCCCGCCGCGGTGACTTGCCCCGCCCCTCGCGCAAGAGGCTCGCCAGCACGAGCGCCCCCAGAATCCCCCAAAAGAGCGCGTCGGGCGCGGTGAAACCCCAGGTCCCACGCAGCCAAAACGACTGATACGCGTGCAACAGCCAGGTCGCCACGAAGACCGCGCACGTCCCCGCGACCAGCGTGACCGGGCGCGGACGTCTCTTGAGCGAGAAAACAACCGGGTTCCACACCAGCCGAATCATGAAATCCTTCCAGTAGATGTTGATTCGCCGCCAATAATCGGTGAATCCATCCGCCAGCAGGTAATTATGATGCGTGTCCGGAAGCCGAAAGCCAAACAGATGGAGCATCCCACACGCGATGTGAAATTGACCCGACACCTGAAGGTAAAGCAGATAATTGCACACGAGGTAAAGGACAAGCCCCCCCGGCGAATGGACCTCGGACGGGGAGATCAAGAGCTCGTGATAGATCAGGCGGTAACAGAGCAAATGAACGGCCCCGCGGGTCGCCATCTGGAGCCCACGCTCCATGGTTTCGCCAATCGGCTGGCTGAAATACCCGCGCTCCATGGCGCGATAATCGATCACGGGAAAATGAAGGAAGGCGTAGTTGGGCAAGATCAGGAAATACGAGAACGCGCTCGAGAGCGGCTCGCGCGTGGTCGAATGCTTGAGCTCATAGAGATAGATCAGGATCCGGAACATAAACATTGATGCGAGTATTGACCAGACCGGGTCGGGAAG
>JAKBAP010000404.1 GCA_021808995.1 Planctomycetota bacterium
CACGACGATTTTTCCCCCCAGATCCCCCTCGATGACCGGCATGGACGCGGCGAGGTAGCGCCTGACCCCCTTGAGCTGGTCGATCAGATCGCCGACTTCGATCGAGAGCGCGGCCACCACCGCGACGTCGGCGGCGATCGGCGGCGGCGCGACCATCCCCGCGGGGTGGTCCGTTACGTGTTTCGAATCCGAGTCGGTTGGTTCCATGCCGGCCTGTTCGCGATGTCAGGAGAGCTGCCAGGCGAGCATCTTGAACGTGTCGCCCAGCCGGCCATTGACCCCCACGGCCGCCGAGGTCTCATAGCCAACGTGGACCATGCAGTCCTCGCAGCGGGGGTCGTTGCCATGGCCGTACTTGTCCCAGTCGGTCTTGTTCATCAGGTCGTGATAAGTGTCGTGGTGGGTGTCCGTGATCAGATAGCAGGGGCCCTTCCATCCCTTGATATTGCGGGTCGGGCTGGCCCAGGCCGTGCAACGGGGCATCTCGCGCTTGCCCTGAAGGAATTCCTGGTAGATCGGCGAGGTGTGGAATTTATACTTGTGAAACATGGCGTCGGCCGCCTTGAACTTTTCCTTGATGTCGGCTCGGGTCATGAAGATCTCACGAGAACCGACCGCGGCGTAACCATACGCCGGCGAGATGATAAACCCATCGACATCCAGCGTCGTGAGATAGGCGAAGAGCTCGTCGATCTCCGTCATCTCGGTTTCCTTGAAGATGGTCGTGTTGGTGCAGACCAGGAATCCCCGTTCCTTGGCCGCCTTGATTCCGTCGATGGCGCTGTCGAACACCCCCTCGCGCTCGACGGCGATGTCGTGGTTTTTCCGCATGCCGTCCAGGTGGACGTTAAAGAAAAACGTGCTCGAGGGGCGGAAATCGTCGCGTTTCTTACGGATAAACATGCCATTGGTGCAGAGAATGACGACCTTCTTGCGCTCGAGGATCTTGGCCGTCAGCTCCCCGATGCCGGGATAGATCATTGGCTCGCCACCGCAGATCGACACCACGGGAGCGCCCGCCTCGTCGACGGCGGCCAGGCATTCGTCGATCGAGAGCTTTTGCTTGATCGTCGATTCATACTCGCGAATCCGTCCGCATCCCGTGCAGGTCAGATTGCAAGCGTGGAGCGGCTCGAGCATCAAGACCATCGGAAATTTCTTGGCCCCGGCCAGTCGTTTACGGATGACGTAGCTGGCGATCCGAGACGTCATCGCGAGGGGAAAACGCATTTCAGAGAGAACCTCCCAGGGAACGCGGTCCAGCCTGGAATCCGCTTGTTGAAACGATTTGGAGTTGTTGGTCTTGGTCGGGGCCGCGCTAGCCCTCGTCAAAGGATCGCCGGCTTGGTGCCTGGCAGGCGAGTGGGTCGGTCAGCCCGCCGTCCTCGTGCGTTCCCGCGCGCTGTCCCCGGGCCAGCGCCATCAGAGGAAAATAGACGCGGTAAAGGTGATAGCGTAGGTAAAAGACCTTGGGAAAACCCGTGCCGGTGAACTCGGTCTCGTCCCAGTCGCCCTGGGGATTCTGGGTGCGAACCAGATAGTCGAGTCCTCGGGCCACGGGCGTGGTTTCGCGCCGGCCGGCGGCGATCAGGCCGAGCGTTGCCCAGGCGGTCTGCGAGGCCGTCGGCTCGCCCGTCCCCTTGAGAGCCGGGTCGTTATACGAGAGGCATGTCTCGCCCCAACCCCCCGACGGATGCTGAACCCCCTCGAGCCACGCGACCGCGCGATCGATCGCGGGGTGGTCCATGGGATGGTTGAGCGCCCGCAGGCCCTGCAAGACCTGCCAGGTTCCGTAGACGTAATTGACCCCCCAGCGGCCATACCAGCAACCCTCGGGTTCCTGGGTGCTCATGAGATAATCAAGCCCCTTGACCACCGCGGGATGGTCCAAGGGGAAGCCAAGCGTGCCAAAAAGCTCAAGCACCCGCGCCGTGATATCCGCGCAGCTCGGGTCGAGCATCGCGTTGTGGTCGGCGAAGGGGAGCTGGGTGAGGACTTCGTTGTCAATGTCAACGTCGTAGGCCGCCCAACCGCCGTCGCGGTTTTGCATCGCCAGCAGCCAGTCCACCCCGCGGCGGATCGAGGCCTGGACCTCGGGCGCGTCCGAAAGCGGCGACCGAGCAAGCGCCAGCAGCACCATCGCGCTGTCGTCGATATCCGGGTAAAAGGGATTGTTAAACTGAAAATGCCAACCCGTGGGCTCGACCTTGGGGCCGCGAAGACTCCAATCGCCGGGCTTACGAATCTCTTTTTCGAGCAGCCAATGGATCGCCCGGGGCCACGCGGGGTGGTCGGCCGGCAGGCCGGCGTCGGCCAGCGCGATCGCCACGATCGCCGTATCCCAGACCGGCGAAAGGCAAGGCTGGACGCGAATCCGGTCGCCCTCCTTGATGCGCAGGTCATCGAGATGTTTGAGTGCCCAGGTGATCATGGGCGAATCGAGCTCGAGCCCCATGCAGCGGAACGCCACGATCGAATAGATCATGGGAGGAAAGATCGCGCCCAGGCCGTCCGCGCCCTCGCAATGCGCGAGCATCCAGCGCTCCGCGGCGTCGAGCGCTGGCTTTCGCCAGGACGCGGGGGCGAGGCGGTCATAGAGCTTCAATCCCCGATCGACGGCGAGGAAAAAATTCGTCCATGAGACGAGCTTCCGGGTTCGCCGCGAGGGAGCCGACGGTCCGGACGGGAACAGCTCGGCGATTCCTCGCTCGGCCTCGGGCCGACGAACCGGCTTGTGATAGGCCATGATCATGAGCGGGACCACGATCGTCCGCGTCCACGCCGACATCGCGCTTAAGCTAAATGGCCAGCTCGAAGGGATGAGCACAAGCTCGGGCGGAACGTAGGGACACTCATCGTACGGGATCTGACCCAGGAGCGCGAGGTAAAATCGCGTGAAGCTATTACACGCGGTCGCGCCGCCAGCGGCCAAGACCGCTCGCCGCGCCCGGGCCATGGCTGGCGACTCGGGGTCGAAGCCGAGGATCTTTAACGCGAAGTACGCCTTGACCGAGGCGCTCACCTCGACCTCGCCACCGGGATGAATCGCCCAGCCCCCATTCTCGAGTTGCCGGTCCAGGATAGAGCGGGCCATCGCCATGCAAGCCGGATCCGACTCGCGACCCAGGAACGTCAGCAGGAGGATGAATTCGGACTCGAGGATCGTGTCTCCCTCGAGCTGGCCAACCCAAAATCCCTGGTCATCCTGGCGATCGAGCAGCCAATCAGCGGTCTTTTGAATCGCGTCCGCCAGTGACTCGGCGTCCAGGTTCGTCCACCGCGAACCGCGGGCCGCCGCGCGTTCCGAGGGGCTGGACACGACGCCTCCTTCCCTGTTGGCGTTCATGCGTTCCCGAACCTCTCCCTCATTCCGAGGTGTCTTGAGTCAGGCGAAATCCCAGGCCCGCGACCTGTTTGCCCCAGTCACGGCAATCCTTGCAAAATCGTGCACATCTTAAGCGCGTAACGCCAAGCCGATCAAGATCAAACCCCGCCAAGATCTTGCGGTGAATGGGTTAACAACATAGCGGATTCGGCCGCATAGATTGCCTAGTTTGCTCGCACCAAGCCAAACCTCGCCAACATCCGCGAGCATCGCGGTCGGGGTCGGTGGGAAACCGTCGCGGGCACTGTCGCTGAACGTTCGCCGCTATTCGTCGGAGGCGAAGACGGCGTCGAGGTGGAAGCCCTCGAGCAAGGGGATCGAGCGGACGATCGCCAGAACGCGATCCTTATCCCGGCCGTTGAGCAGGGTTCCCCTGAGTTCCAGGATATCACCCCGGGCATGCACGCGATCGAGCTGGGCAAGGTCGCCGAGATGCCTCTGGATCTGCGAGGCCAGATAGGGCTCGAGGTCCTCGGGACGGGCTTTTTCGACGAGAGGGTTGGGCGTGTTTTCGTCGGGGACAGGGAATTCGAGATGGTCGACGATCGACCTCACGCCCGGCGTTTGCTGGGCGGCCCGGTAGGCGATCATCGCCTCGAGCGCGGACGGAGCGTTGCCGGCGAGGGTCACGACCCCCTCGCTCGAGCGCACGGTCAGAGGCAACTCGGCCGTGAGTGGCCGCCGAGTCAGCGAGGCGGCGACCCTGCGCGAGAGATCGTGGCCGTCGAGAGCGCTTGGGGTGGTAATCTTGGTCGAGGTGGTTGGCCTGGAAGTTGGCGTGGGCTTGGGGCTTGGGGTCGATGGCGTTTCGACGGGTTGGGGCTTGACGGGGGCGAACATTGGCTGGGGTGGGGGTGGAGGCTCGGCCCGGGGTTCATCCACGGCGGGTCGTGGCAGGACCTGGAATTTGGCGTCGACTCCGGTCACGCCGGGGACCGCGCGGGCGGCTTGCTCGATCTCACGCCCGTCGGCTTCGCTCGCGACCACGCCGCGGAGGGTGACGATCCCGTCGGGGTCGACGCTGATCTGTAAGTCTCCCTTTGCCCGGGCTGGGCCGGCGGTTGCGGTCGTGGACCCTTTGGCCATGCTCGAGGGAGGGGCCGCGTCGTTTTCCACGGGCCTGGGGCGAACCATGACCGGGGCGACGTTGACGGGTCGCCACCAGGGGGGATAGCTGATAATGGGGGGCACGAACCCGAAAAAGGGATCGTCGACTCGGCCCATGAGCGGGGGGGGATAAACATAAGGAGCACCCGCGGTCGCCTGGGCGTTCGCCGCGGCTTGCGAGACCGGATCGGAACTGGCGGCGGCACGCGCTGTCCCGGTGTCGATCACGAGGTTATCGCGAAACGGGATCCTGGAGTCGATGGCCATGCG
>JAKBAP010000405.1 GCA_021808995.1 Planctomycetota bacterium
GCCGAGGTCCTTGAGGATCGACCGAGTCTCTTCGGATTTGGCCAGTGCCGAGAGGCTCTCGCCATGGTCGCCGCGATGGCGAGACACGTGGCGGTCGACAAGGGCCTCGATCACTTCGCGCTCGCCTGATACCAGTAACTTTCGCTCGACCAGGAGCTCGCCCAGGGGGTGGTCCTTCGCGAGCATCCAGGACTGCATCGCGCTGATCAGTTCGTCGCGGGTCACGAAATCCATCTGGAGCGCGACGATTCCGACCAGCAGATTACGATCCGCGTTCAGGCGATGCATCCCTCGCGGGGCTCCTTGATCCAGGTTTCATCAAAACCCATCAACGACACGAGATCGAATACGAATCATACGAAACGCGTGGGGAATTGACACGAGCTTTCTCGAACGATCTTGATGAGGTCGCGTTCGGTCGTTTTATCCGCTATACTTCTCGCGTCCAGATGGACGAGGATTTGACGACGCAGGGGGTGCGAGCGATGGCGAGCAGCGCGAAGAAAGCGGACATTGGCCTGATCGGCCTGGCGGTGATGGGTGAAAACCTGGTCCTGAACATCGAGAGCCGGGGTTTCACCGCCGCGGTTTACAACCGCACGACGGCCAAGGTCGACGCGTTCATCGCCGGCCGTGCCCACGGGAAGAACATCATCGGGACGCACTCGCCGGGGGAACTGGTCGCGGCTCTCGAGCGGCCACGTCGGGTGATGATCATGGTGCAGGCGGGCGCGGCGGTGGACGCGGTCATCAATGAGATCGCGCCGTTGCTCGAGCCGGGCGACATCGTGATCGACGGGGGGAATTCGCTCTTTGACGACACCACGCGCCGGGTACGCGAGCTGACCAAGAAGGGGCTTCTCTACGTGGGAGCGGGGGTTTCCGGCGGCGAGGAGGGGGCTCTCAAGGGGCCCTCGATCATGCCCGGCGGCAACGAGGCCGCCTGGCCGGCCGTCAAGCCGATCTTTCAGGCCATCGCCGCCAAGGTCGAGGACGGCTCCCCCTGTTGCGACTGGGTCGGACCCGAGGGGGCCGGCCATTACGTGAAGATGGTCCACAACGGCATCGAATACGGCGACATGCAGCTCATCTGCGAGGCGTATCACCTCATGAGCTCGGCCCTGGGGATGGAGGCCCCGGCGATTGGCGAGGTCTTCACCCGGTGGAATACCGGATTCCTCGACAGCTATCTGATCGAGATCACCAGCCACATCCTGGCCTATGTCGACCCCGAGACCAAGCGCCCCCTAGTCGATGTCATCCTCGACAAGGCCGGCCAGAAGGGGACCGGCAAATGGACCGTCCAATCGGCCGCCGAACTGGGCGTACCCCTGACATTGATCGCCGAAGCCCTCTTTTCCCGCTGCATCTCGGCCCAGAAAGATGAGCGGGTCCAAGCCTCGACCTTGCTCGCCGGCCCCAAGCCACCCCCCGCCCCCAACCAGGCGGCCGTGATCGATGCCCTTGAGGAGGCCCTCTACGCCAGCAAGCTCGTCTCATACGCCCAGGGCTTTGCCCTGCTCGACGCCATGGCCCGCGAATCCAAGTGGACCATCAATCGCGGCGGCGTCGCCCTCATGTGGCGCGGCGGCTGCATCATCCGAAGCGCCTTCCTCGGCAAAATCAGGGACGCCTTCGAACGCGACCCAAAGCTCCCAAACCTGCTCCTCGACCCCTATTTCAAGTCCGAGGTCGAGCGCTGTCAGGCCGGATGGCGAAAGGCCGTCGTCGCCGCCGTCGAGCACGGCATCCCGGTCCCCGCCATGTCCTCGGCCCTGGCCTATTTCGACGGATACCGCTCCGCTCGGCTGCCCGCGAACTTGCTCCAGGCCCAACGCGACTATTTCGGAGCCCACAACTACGAACGCGTCGATCACCCCCGCGGGACGTTTTTTCACACCAACTGGACCGGACGCGGCGGCACGACGGCCTCTTCGGCCTATAACGTGTAACCCCCCCAATCGGCGGACTCGCCAGGTTGCACCCCTGGCGATCCCGCGCGACGGAACACGCACGGCAAACAGAGGTTGTAGATCGAGCAAGGGGGCGTGCTTGCGCGCCCTCATGCGGGCTCCGGGAATCTCGCGGGGTGGCTTGGATTGTCGCAAGACGATTCCAGACGAGCGACTTGCGACGATTTTTTGGAATCGCGGTCGATTTTTGGGGGATTCTCCCGAATACTATTGGTGAATGGATTCCGGATTGCTCGGCCGGGTGGCCGCGCGATCCATGAGGCCCGTGGCGGTGTCTGGGTCATGGCGACCTGGGTGGTCGACGGGATGGATGAGCCGACGGAGATCGGCGAACAAGCGAGAGAAAATGCCGAGAGTACGAGAGAACGAGGCTGGGATGATCGGGCGTGAGGCAGGGAGTGGCGAACGCGAGTTTGGTGGAGTGACGGCCGTGCTTGAGCCAGCACCCGGGGGTGAGGCACGTCGATCGCGGGGTTCGCGGCGGCCGGCCATGGAAGAGACGATCCTCCAGGTGGGTGGCTCACGAGCGGATGTTGACGAGGTGGTGGCGCACGAGGGGCTTCTAGGTCGCCGGCTGGGTCAGTATCAGATCGAGTCGCTCCTGGGTCGCGGTTCGATGGCGAGTGTGTATCGGGCGCGGCACCTGGGGTTGGATCGGCCCTGTGCCCTCAAGATCATGGACGCCGGTCTCGAGGAAGAGCAGCCCGGCCTCAGGGCTCAGTTCTGGGCCGAGGCTCGGGCGGCGGCCAACCTGGTGCATCCCCACGTCGTGACGATTCACAACCTGGGAAGCGCCGGCGGACGGCATTACATCGAGATGGAATATGTCCCCGGCGGTCAGACCCTGCGTGAGACGCTAGTGCGATCGGGGCCGCTTGAGCCGCACCGCGCCGCCGAGTTATCGCGGCAGATCGCGCTGGCGCTCGGGGCCGCGCATGATTCGGGCCTGGTCCACCGCGACATTAAGCCGGCCAATGTGCTCCTCACTCCCGAGGGCAAGGCCAAGCTCGCGGATTTCGGCCTGGTCCGGCGGCTCGACGACCTGGCGCGTGGGGGAGCGCCCTTGGCGGGAACGCCCTCGTTCATGGCCCCCGAGCTGTTCCAGGGGACGCCAGCGGGGCCGCGGACGGATATCTATGCTCTTGGCGTCCTTCTGTATCATTGCCTTTCGGGGCGGCTGCCGTTCACGGCCGACGGGGTCGGCGAGTTGATCCAGCTCCATTTGAAGCAACCAGCCCCTGACATTCGCCGGCACGCGCCCGTTCCCGACCCCCTGGCCGAGATCGTTGCTCGAACCCTGGCCAAATCACCAGGTGAGCGATTCGGCACCGCCGCCGAGCTTGCCCGGGCGCTCGAGCACGTGCTCCATCGTCCCCACGACACCGAGACCTTGGTGCGTGAAGCGGCCTCCGGGCTCGATTGCTTCATCCAAGGTGCCCGAGACACGTTCCGGGTGATCCTGTCGCTCCCCGGCGACCGCCTCCAGGAGGTCGTCATCGAGGCCACCGAGGATCACGACGAGCGCCATCTCACCGTGTTCTCGGTCTGTGGGCCCGCCGATCCGTCGTATTATGCCTACGCGCTTGAGCTCAACGGCCAGCTTACCTATGGGAGCATCTCGATTCACCACGTCCTGGGCGCTCCCATGTTCGTGATGTCCCGCACGTTTTCCCGCGATACCGTGCGGGCCGACGACGTCCGCGACGCCTTGATCGAGATCGCCAGGCGCTCGGATCACATTGAAAAGAAGCTCACGCGGCTCGACCAGTATTGATCGAACGCCGCGTGCCCCTGGTTTTCATTCGTGGTCGTCGGGGCGGGACGGTTCCTGGTCGTCATTGGCCGCCTCGATCTCGCGTTCGGATTCCTCGGGGTCCTTGGGGTTGGCCGGGTTGCCGTGGATCATGAGGGCGTAGAGCGCCGGCACCACGAAAAGCGTGGCCGGCTCACCCGCGAGCAGCCCGCCCAGGATCGCTCGGCCCAGGGGCGCGTTCGCCTCGCTCCCCGTCTCGAGCGCCAGCGCTGTCGGGATCATCGCGAAGAACGCCGCCAGGGCGGTCATGGTCACCGGGCGGACTCGCATCTTGGCCGCCTTGCGGATGGCTTCCAGGGGGGAAAGCCCCTCGGCCTTCCTGAGATCCTGGGCCACGTCGGTCATCAGGACCGTGTTGGCGACCTTGATCCCGACGCTAAAGATGATTCCCAAGAGCGACTGGACATTGAGCGACGTGCCCGTGATGTAGAGCATCGGCCAGACGCCCAGGAGAATCAGCGGCACGGCGACGAGCACGCAAAGTGGCACCAGGAACGACTTATCCAGGGCGACCATCATGAAATAGATGACGATCACCGCCAGGGTCAGGCCAACGGCGAGGTTCCGGAACATCTGCATCATCCGCGAGTACTCGCCCGAAAGCTCGATGGTGGTTCCCTGGACGATGCCGGGGTTTTGGGTCTCGAGCTCGAGGGCGTCCCATCGGGTGGCGCCGGTATCGTGCCCGGCGGATTTCTGGACCTTGAGCCGACCGAAATGGCCGTCGATCACCGCGTAAATGTCGCTGGCGATATGGCCCAGGTCACGCCCGGCGGTGCCGACGTTGAGGTCGATCGTGGGGAGGATATTCTGGTGGGTGATTTCGGTCGGGATCGTCCCCCGTCTGAGCTTGACCAAGCTGCTTAGCAGCACGGGGGCGGGGTGTTTATTGTCGGTGGTCCGCCCCATGCCCGAGGTGATCGAGGGCTGGCGCGATGCCTCGACCCGGCTGTCGTTCTTGCTCTGA
>JAKBAP010000406.1 GCA_021808995.1 Planctomycetota bacterium
GATCGCCGTTGTTTCGGCGGGGCGGGTGAGGGATTCGGCCGCGAGCTGGGGCGTCCGCGTGTCGGGAGGAAGCAGCAGCGACACCTGGACCCCATCAGGCCCAAGCTCGCTCCGAATCGCCTCGCTAAATCCCACCAGGGCGAACTTGCTCGGCGCGTAGGCCGCGTAACCGATAAAGGCCGTCGCGGCGGCCATCGAGGCCACGTTCGCGATGACCCCCGCCCCTCGACGACGAAAGGCGGGAGCGAGTGCGAGTGTCGTCCAGACCGCGCCCAGATAGTTGACGCGAATCATCTCCGCGAAGACCTCGGCGGGTGTTCGCTCCAGATAATCAGCCCAGGCGACGCCGGCGCAATTGATCAAAACATCGACCGGGCACTCGCGGTCGTATTCCACGAGGACGCGCTCGACCACCTCGCGATCACCGACGTCGAGCGCATGGACCTGAAACGACTGGGAATGCCGCGAGTGGAGCGGCTCGAGCAGGCCGAGCATCTCCTCAAGCGGGGCCTCTCGGCGGGCGAGCAAGATCAAGCTCGCCCCCCGCCGGGCGAGCCCAAGCGCGAGCGACCGGCCGATCCCGCTTGACCCGCCGGTCAAGACCACCCGCTTGCCCGCGAACCAGCGATCCCCGCGTGAATCGGCCATTTGATGGCTCCCCGGCCGATCAGTCAAGCCCGGGAGTGGGTCGGCCAAGGATTCGCCCGAGCTCCTGGGCGACGGCGTCGACCGTCGTGGTCACCTGAGTTTCCGTGTGCAGCGAGGTCAAGAAAAACCGCAGTCTGGACGCATGATCCTCGACGGCGGGAAAGATAATCGGCTGGACGTTGATTCCGCGCTTGTAGAGGGCCTGCGCGAGAAACCCGCAGCGCCTGGAATCGCGGACCATCACGGGGACGATGGGGGTTCCTCGTGAGAGCCCGGTATCGAGCCCGCGAGCCCGCGCTCGCTCGAGAAAGAGGCTCGAGATCGCCTGGAGCCGTTCCAGACGGCTCGGCTCGTCGCGCAAGATCGCTAGTGCTTCCAGGGAAGCCGCCGCGATCGGAGGGGGCATGCCGACCGAATACACGAACCCCGGCGCGGTATGACGCAAATAATCGATGAGCGGCCCGGACCCCGCGATATAGCCGCCACATCCCCCCAGCGCCTTCGAGAGTGTCCCCATCCAGAGGTCGACCGAGCGAGGGTCCACGCCGAAATGCTCGCCGATTCCCCGGCCCGACCGCCCCAGGACCCCGATCGAATGAGCCTCGTCAACCATCAGATACGTTTTATATTTGTGCTTGAGCTCGATCATGCCGGGAAGGTCGGCGATGTCGCCGTCCATGCTGTAGACCCCCTCGGCGACGATCAAGACGCGGCGATGGGAGGCCCGGTGTTCCCCGAGCAGGTCGTCAAGAGCGCTCACGTCGTTATGCGGAAACGAAAGCATCCGAGCTCCCGAGAGCTTCGCGCCGACCAGGCTGCAATTGTGGATGAGCGAATCGTGCAGAATCAAGTCGCCGGCCTTCATCAGGTGGCCGATCGTGGTGACTCCCGTAAGATAGCCCGTCACGAAGGCGATCGCGTCCTCCGTGCCGAGATGGTCGGCAAGGGCTCGCTCGAGCTCCTTGTGAATCGGGCGCTCGCCAGCGACCATTCGGCTCGCCGAGGCCGAGCTCCCGTAACGATCGACCGCGTCATTGACAGCCCGATTCACCCGCGGATCGCCAGACATGCCGATATAGTTATAGCTCGAGTACGTGACGCACTCCCGACCGTTGACGATCGCCGTCGCCCCCTTGAGCGGTTCGATCATCTTGAAAAAGGGATATTCGATCCCAAGGTCGTCGGCGACTTGTTTCTGGGCCCGAAGATTGAGATACTCGGCCGATTGATCGAACTGGTAATACTCGACGGGGATCTCGTGGGCCGCCGATCGCGACGTCGCCGGCTGGTCGACTCGCAGCCGCGGCGATCGAGCCTGGCTGGTCCCCTCGGACAGGAGCTTCTTGAGGAGTGCCCGTTTTTCCTCGGCGGTCGTGCTCGGGGGCGTGGGTTTGATCACGTTCACGAATGGGCCTCCTGGTTCATGAGATGGTCGAGAAGCGCGTCGACCTCCGCGTCGGAGAGATGATCAATATCGGGAACCCCGGGATCGCCCACGATTTCGGAAGGATGCTCATGTGTTCCTAAGTGGCCATTGGGATCGGACACGGGCTCGGGCGCGGCGGGGTTGGCGTTCACCGAGTCGCCGACCTCAATGGCGAGCTTCTCGAGCAGGCGAGCGGCCATGGTCGCGACCGAGGGGCCGGCCATGAAGTCCATGGGTGAGAAGCTCGCCCCAGTCCGGGCGGCGATCAGGGATTGGAGCTCGACGGCCATCAGCGAGTCGATGCCGAGCTGGGTGATGTTCTGGTGGACGTCGAGCTTTTCGGCTGGGAGCCTGAGAACCTTGGCGACGATTTCCTGGACCACCTGGGCGGCGAGGGCGAGCCGGTCGTCGGCCGCGGAGGCCCGAAGAATCGCGGCCAGGGCCTCGGGTCCAGACTCGGTCGAGCCCCCCTGCTCCACGCTCTCGAGAAGCTCCTGGTATTTGGGCCGAGCCGCGACCGTGGGGGCCGAGAGCTTCCAGACCGACCAATCGATCCGCGCCGTGATCGCGCGGTCACGGCCGGCGGCGAGCAAGCGCTCAAGCTCCCCAAGAGCGCTCCGTGCCGGGATGCCGACCAGGCCCGTTCGCTCGAGATGGTCCGCGATCGCCTGATTCCGCGCGACGAACCCCGCCTCGGCCAGGCTCCCCCAGTTCACCGAGAGAGCCGGCAGACCCAGCCCCCGGCGATGCGAGGCCAAGGCGTCCAGACAGGCGTTCGCCGCCGCGTAGCTCGATTGGCCCAGATTGCCGATGACCGCGACCATTGAGGAAAAAAGCACAAAATGATCAAGTTCCACGTGTCTAGTCAACACGTGCAGATTCCATGCGCCCTTGACCTTGGGATCGAGCGCTCTTCGGTAGCGAATCTCGTCGAGTCGGTCGAGCAGGTCGTCGTCCAGGACCATGGCCGCGTGGAACACCCCCTTGAGTGGCGGCATCGTCCGGGCGATCTCGGACAGCAGCCGCTCGGTCGCCTCGTGATCGGTGACATCGACGGCGGTCGCCTTGACGGCGACCCCCCGACCCTCGAGCTCGGCCACCGCGTCACGGGCCTCCTGGGTGGCCACGCCCCGGCGGCCCAGGAGCACCAGGCCCCCAGCCCCCTGATCGGCCAGCCACCGCGCGGTCTCGAGCCCAAAACCCGATAGGCCCCCCGTCACCAGGTAGGTTCCATCACCGCGAATCACCCCTCGGCCGGAGCCTGTTCCCACGACCGGCACGGTCTCGCCGTGGGTCACGACCACCTTGCCAATGTGCTTGGCCTGGGCTAGCAACCGGAAGGCCTCGTCGATCAGAGAGGCGGGATACGTCGTGATCGGAATCGGGGAGAGCTCTCCGCGGTCGAATAGCTCGGCCAGCTCGCGCTGAAGCCGAGCGGCCGTCGCGGGACGGTCGATCAGCAGCCGATCCAGGTCGATCGCGGCGAACAGGAGGCCACGATTGAAGGGCCTCATGTGAAGGGCGCTATCCTGGTCGATGTCGCGTTTTCCGATCTCGATGAATCGTCCATGGGACGCACAGATGTCGATGCTTTTCCGGAGCGCGTCCCCCGTGAGCGAGTTGAGTATGACGTCGACCCCCTTGCCACCGGTGATCGCGAGGATCTCGTCGGCGAAATCGAGCGACCGCGAATCCATGACGTGCTCGACGCCCAGCGAGCGGAGATAGTCTCGCTTTTCCTGGCTCCCCGCCGTGGCCAGGACCTTGGCCTTCATCGCGTGGGCGATCTGGATCGCGGCCAGCCCGACGCCCCCCGAGGCCGCGTGGATGAGCACGGTCTCGCCTGGCTCGAGCCGGGCGATTTCCTTCAGCCCGTAATACGCGGTTAGGAAGACTACCGGCGCGGCCGCGGCCTGGGCGAGCGAGTGCCCGGCGAACCTCGGCGCGAATTGCTCCTGGGGGGCGGTGAGATAACGGCGAAAGCCTCCCGCCGTCCAGCCCTGGACTTCCCGCCCCACCATCTCGGGAGACACGCCCGGACCGACGCGTACGATCACACCCGAGCACTCAAGCCCCAGCGTCCGGCCCGACCATGTGTCGCGCGTGACCGTGTCCGACAAGACACCCATCACCTTGAGCACATCTTTATAGTTAAGCCCACTCGCCGCGATCTGGACCTCGACCTCGCCGGGGCCGGGCGCGATTCGCGCGCACTCGCGGAACTGGAGATTGTCGAAACTGCCGGCGGCCGTGAGTTCAAGCTCGTAAGCCTCGTCGCCATGGGCCATCCGACTCGGCCGTTCCCGCTCGGGCGTGGAGCGAACCACCCGCGACACGCGACGCGCGCCGGCCCGATAGGCGACCTCGGATTCCGGACCGTCGGCCGCGATCTCGGCGATCAGCCGATCGATGAACTCACGGTCGCCATGGTCGAAATCAACGATCGAGGCCCGGAGCTCGGGGTGTTCGACCTCGATCACCCGCGCCTGTCCCCAAAGGGCGGCCTGGGTTGGCGCGGGCGTGGAATCGGCGTCGTCGGTCCGTTCCGCCCCCTGGGTCAGGATCCAGAGCCGAGGGGCCTTGCTCCACCCTCCGCGCCCGATCGCCTGGATCAACTGGACGAGCGAAACGCATGCGACGAGTCCTGATTGTTGATCGGATAGTTGGCCGGTGGTC
>JAKBAP010000026.1 GCA_021808995.1 Planctomycetota bacterium
GCCTGCTCGGGCCGGTTCAGAGGAAGAACGCCTGGCAAGTCGCCGAGTAGATCGGCGATCAAGTACGCGTCAACACACTGGCGGCGACGCTGCCCAAGCGAGCCTGGCGTAAGATCACGATCGCTGCCGGAACCAAGGGGCCGAGGCGCGATGCCTGGGCATGGGTGCCAATCAACCACGACCTCGGCGCGGGGTGGGAGCGCTGGGTGCTGTTTCGCATGAGCCTTGATGGAGACCAGGAACTGGCGTTCTACCTGGCGGCCGGCCCGCGCCACGTTGACCCGGCTGGCCAAGACCGCCGGCGCGCGTTGGCCCATCGAGGGTGGCGTTGAGTCGGCCAAGCAAGAGGTCGGATTGGCCGACTACGAGGTAAGGAGCTGGACGGGGTGGTATCGTCACGTCACCGTTAGATCTCGGGGAACGGGTCGCCCGGCTTCTTGGGTTCGGGGACCATCGCGCCGGCGAAGAACTGGCGGTTGAGGAGCGCGAGTGATAGAGGGTAGAGGGGGAGCGTAAAGACCAGGCCAAGGCCGCATAGTAAGAGCCCCGACAGCGCGACCATCGGAAGCGCGACCTGAAACACCGTCGCGCCGAGCCACTGGGATTTGAGGGCCGTGAAGCTCTGCGTCATCGCCTCGACCGCGGTGAACCGATTCACGACGATCAACGGAATCGTGAACAGGAATAGCCCCGAGGCGATAAATCCCGGGATCACGCAAAACGAGAAGCCGATCGTGATCACGATCGCGACCAGGCACGAGCCCAGGACCACGTCGAACCACATGCCGTTCAGGTCGAGCAGGTGGGAGAGCCGTGGTGCCCGGCCCTGGACCTGGTTGTCGGCCATGTTGATCATCGCGCCGAGGATGAGCCCGTGGATCGCCGCGAAGAGCAACGAGACGCCGAAGACCGAGAAGGAATGAAAGACGACGGGAGGGCCGTTAAACATCCATCTCAGGCTTCCCGCCATTGAGGAGCCGACGATGTTCAGGATCATCACGGTCACGGACCAGACGACCCAGTGCCGCTTATAGAGCCGCCAGGCCTGGCCGATCACGTCGTATTGGAGCAGCGGCCAGCTCGATCGCCCGTGAGACATCCGTTTTCGCCCTCGTCGCCAAAGCCTCCTGGCGGCCGGCCTTGGCCCGTCCAAGGCCCGGTTGCCCAGGCTATTGATCATTCGCGAGACAAGGGGGATTATTGTGGAGGGTTATCGCGCGGTTGTCGACGTCTTGGTCTCGGGTTTCGACGGCTCGATGACGTCGATCGTCTGGTCGACCTTGAGCTTCTCGAGGGTCGAGACAGCGCCCGATGGCCAGCGAATGACGGCTTTCGCGATCGTGTCGACCATGCCGACGCCCACGAGCACGCGGGGATCGTTCGTCCCTTGCATGCTATAGCCTCCCTTGCGCTGGCGGTAAATCACGCGGTCGCCCGCCGTGATCTCGAGCTTGGCCCCGATGGCGTCGCGATTGCTCTTGGTGCCACGAAGCTTGAACCGGATCCAGTGGTTGGCGTTCTTGGAGTCGTTGCGAAGCAACGCCGGGGCCGCGTCCTTGTGATTGATCACGATGTCGATGTCGCCGTCGTCGTCCAGGTCGCCAAAGGCAGCGCCCCGGCCCACGTGCCGTTCCTCGAAATAGGGGCCGACGTCGCGGGTCGCCAGCTTGAAGCGTTTGCCGGCCATGTTGTGAAAGATGATCGGGGGTTCCTCGTATTCGACCGGCTGTCCGAGGAGCTTTCGATTGTCGTCGACATGGCCGTCGGTAAAGAAGCAGTCTGGCCAGCCGTCGTTGTCGAAATCGGCCAGGGCGCAGCCCCACTTGACCCAGGGCATGGAATCGGAGGCCAGGCCGAAGAAGGCCGTGTTGTCGAAGAAAACCCCCTTGCCGAAATTGCGGTAGAGGGTGCAATACTCGTTGGTGAAATTGGTGACGAAGAGCTCTGGCAGGCCGTCGCCGTCGACATCCTCGGCGTCGACGCCCATCCCCGATTGGGCCATTCCGTTGATGTCGTAGGCGGCCCCGGAGATTTCCGAGAGGTCCTCGAATGTGCCGTCGCCGCGATTGATGAACAGGAAATTGGGGTTCATGTCGTTGGCGACGTAGAGGTCGATCAGGCCGTCGTTGTTGAGATCGGCCGCGACGACGCCGAAACCATGCCCGTCGGACCGGGGCTCTGGGACGCGAACTCGCTTCATTTCCTTGGTCTTCTCGTCCTCGACCTCTTTCTCGATCGTGATCACCTTGTCATAGACATCGGTGAAGGTCAGGTCGCCGTTGTTGCGGAAAAAATGGTGCTTGGTGGTCTTGATGGTTCGCGGCGACGAATAGAGCCAGATTTTCTTATCGGTGTTGCCCACGTGGTTGGCGTCCTCGGGATAGCGCCATCGGCCGTAATTCGAGACATAGATGTCGAGGTCGCCATCGTTGTCGAAATCGAGCATCGCGCCGCCGGACGACCAGGTTTCCATGTCGACGCCCGCCTGCTTGCTGATGTCCTTGTAGGTGCCGTTTCCTTGATTCAGATACAGGACGTCGTGGCCGTAATTGCAGAGGAAGACGTCTTGATCGCCGTCGTTATCGATGTCGCCGGCGATGATTCCGTGGCAAAATCCGCGAAATCCGAGCCCTGATTTCTCGGTGACGTCCTCGAACCGGTCGCCCCCCAGGTTGCGATAGAGCCGGTTCGGCCCCTCTTCGGCCTTGCCCAAGGGCAACAGGGTCGCGCTCGCGAAATAGATGTCGAGCCGGCCGTCGCCGTCGGAGTCAAAGACCGCGACGCCCGATCCATTGGCGGTGGGAAAGTGTTTCTCGACGGTCATGCCCGAGAAATGGACGAAATCGATGCCCGCCTGCTTGGCGATCTCGGTAAAGCGAAAGGGGCTGGTCTCGGTCTGCTTGGAGAGGACGATCTTGGTCGGGATCATGCTCAGGCGGTCCCCCTCGATGGTCGAGACGACCTTGGAGGGTTCGTCCTTCGCGGCCTTGGGCGCGGTCCCCGCGGTGGGCGTGGCCCCCTTGGACGTGGCGACGGGGTCGATCCTCGCCTGGGTGCTTGAGCTCGCCCCTCCTCCGCATCCCCCGGCCGCGATCGCGATCACCAGGCTCGTGGCCAGCCCCATCGCTAGCCGTTCACGTTCAGGCTGACTATGCCGCATGGGTCGACTCTCCTGGTTGTGGCGATCCCGCGAGATGAATACGATAAAAGCGACGATGATTGCCGACAAAGGACGTTCGCGGCGGCATTGCCCGCGCGAACGGCCCGGTCACGACCGTATTCGATGTTAACATGAGCCGGTTCGTTTTGTCAGCCGGTCGCGCGCGAAGCCGGCCGGTGAAATCGTGAACTCTTGGTCAATTGAAACGGGATCGGCTGTCGATGCAAGGATGAACTAGTTTTGACGAGACGGGGCAGTCCCCGGAGGGAGACGACGGATGCATTCGACGAGGGCGAACGTGACGCGAACGGTCGGGCAAGTCGTGGCGATTGTGTTGGCGGTGATCGTGGCGAGACAGTCGCTCGCGGCCGCGCCGGCGGCGCCGACCTATGAAGGGGTCGAACGCGCGATTCAGGAGGTCCGAAAGACCTGGTCCATCCCCGAGAAACGGCCCGTCACCGCCGCCGGCTGGGAGGCGCTCTTCGACGCGGTCACAAGCGCTCTCAAGGCCTATTCCGCCGCCCCCGATGACGCCGCTCGCCTGGAGGCGCTCGATCGCGTCGATCAGCTCGCGATCGCCCTGGGCTCGACCACCTGGGCGCCGGCGCTCGCGGTTCGGGACGCGCTTGCGCTCTGGGCGGTTCCGCGTCGACGGCTCACCCAGGCCGAGCTGGGCCTGGACGCGAGCGTCCGAGCGCTCCCCCAGACCGCCGATCAAAAGATCAAAGCCAATCGCGAGCGGTGGCTGGCCTTCGCCCGCGACGAGCTAGGGAAGGCGTTCAAGGACTACGAGGCCGCGCGTACCGTCGCCGCCCGCCAGGCCGCCCTGGACGCGATCCACCGGGCCCTGGCCGCGCTCGATTCGCGGGTCAAGGACCGCCCCTGGCCCCCGTCGACCGAGCTCGCCGCCGCCGCGGGGACGCTCTTTAACAATCCCAACCTGGACATCGCGACCGACGCCAAGACCCTGGCCCCCTTTCTCGATCGGGAACTCGTGCAGAGCGGCCCGGTCACCCGTAAAGGCTACGTTTCCCAGGTCACCGCGGGGGCCAAGACGGGGTATGGATTCGCCCCCAGCGACGACGGGGTCGCCTTTTACATCAGCCAGTACTACACCAGCGTCACCCCGATCTGGGACTTTCAGAACCGGCTGGCCGCCGATCCGCAGGGGCGCAGAGCGGCCAAGATGTACACGTTTTCCGCGACCTCGATCGACAATGCCGAGATCATCATCACCACGACCCTGAAGACGAGCGGTCTCGAGATCCAGCCAACCTATCGCCATGGCATCAGCGCCCAGGTCTGCTCGCAACCGACCCCCGACGGGGGCATGGGCCGCGCGGTCGCCTCGCTCGTGGGCATGGGCCAGCAACGGATCACCAACAAGGTCGAGCAAGAGACACTCAAGGATTTCCAGGCCCGAATCCCCGCCGAGGCCATGGAAGAGGGCATGGAACGCATCGCCGCCGAGAAGGAAAAACGCGACGCCGAGCTCAAGTCCCGCCTCCATCTCGGCGACCGTGAAATCGCGGTCCGGGGCGTGATCGTCAAGTCGCTCTCCTTGCGTTCGACCCCCGAGGCGGCGTTTATCTCGGGCGTGCTCGGCCTTCAAGGGGGCGAAGGTCCCCAGGGGGCGGATGCCCCGCCGCCACCGACCGCTAGCGAGCTCGGACCCGGCGTGACGGCTCAGGTCCACCTAGGCTCGCTGCTCTCGAGCCTGGCCGCGGGCCTCTATGGCCGCGAGGAAGTGCGCTCATTCAAGAACGGGATGCTGGTGATCAAGAATCTTCCCCCCGGCTCCCCCCCCCGCGACGCGATCACCCTCAAGAAAAACGTCGACTTCAAGGAATATCTTAAGAAGGTCGACGAGGCGCGTGAGTCGGGCTCGAAATTCGTCGCCCTTCGCGTCACGCGGCCGAGCCGCGCTCCGGAGTTTCGGGCGGACGCTCGTGGGTTTCTGGTCGCGCTCATTCACGACCTCGTGATCGACGTGCCAGCGCCCCCTCAGGAAGCCAAGGGGGGCCTGGTGGGCGCGCCCGCCAAGATTTACCGCCTCATGATGCCCCTGGCCGAGGTGTCGTTCTCGTTCAAGATCGACGCCAAGGACGACGGCCCGCTCCAGCTCACCGCCAGAATCGAGGACTTCACCCCGGGCTACGACGCCAAGGTCCTCGCCATCGTCGACGACGAGTCCAAGGCCGCCTCGCTGTCACGGTTTTCGGGCGGGCTGATTCTGGGCGCGCTCGGCGGCCGGCTACGAACCCAGCCAATCAACCTGGGCCTTGACCAATCGCGGCTGCCGGGGGTCGTGGTCCGCTCGGTCTCGACCCTCGACCCCAGCGGCTGGATTCGCGTCAAGGTCGAGCCCAAGAACCCCTGAGCCGGGAATCAACGAGGACGACCCCTTGAGAGAGCACGCGACCCTCGCGATCTTCGACCACGACGGCGTCCTGGTGGACTCGTTCGCGCTCCATCAGGAGGCCTGGCTCGAGCTCGGCCGCCGCGCCGGCCTACCGATCACGCCCAAATTCATCCACAAGACCTTCGGCATGACCAACCCCAGCATCCTGCGCGAGCTGCTGGGTGCCCAGATCACCCCCGACGAGATCGCACGCTATTCAGACCAGAAGGAAATCTGCTACCGAGACCTCGCTCGTGGCGAGATCACCCTAATGGCCGGGGTCCGGGAACTGCTGGATCGCCTGACCGAACTCGGCGTCGCGCTGGCGATTGGCTCGTCGGGTCCGCGGGCGAATCTGGACCTGACAGTCCAGGAGTGCGGGCTCGAGGGCCGATTCGCGGCGATCGCCTCGCTCGAGGACGTCGTCCACGGCAAGCCCGATCCCCAGGTCTTCCTGGTCGCGGCCCATCGGTCGGGGGTCGCGCCCGAGCGTTCGGTGGTCTTCGAGGACGCCCCCGTCGGCATCCTGGCCGCGAAGGCCGCCGGCATGCTCGCCGTGGCCGTCCTGACCTCGCACGAGCCACCCCCCTTGATCGCCGCCGGCGCGGATCTGGTGGTCGCGGGAATGGGGGAGCTCGACGTGGACGCGCTCGTGACCCGGCTGCGATCCTGACCCGCGAAACCAGCCCCCGTTCCGGTCACCGTGCCGGTGGCGAAACCAAGTTGGTGAACTTGGGGCGAGCGGCTTTACAGCCCGCCCTTGGGCCTATAGGATGATTGAATTCCCCGCTCGCGTCCGATTCCCGGTCGAGGGCTTGGGGAACGGTCCTGGCGTCGCCTCCGTCGTTGGCCGTCCGTCCATGTCTTTCCTGTGAGGTTTCGATGTCTCAAGCAATTGTCAACCCCGAGGAGCTGCGGCGGTTCGCGGCCCGGCTCAAGCAATTCAACAACGAGATGATCGCCCAGCTCACCATGCTCCACGGCCAGCTCGCGGGCCTGGGACAGTCGTGGCGCGATCGCGAGCATGATAAATTCGTCGAGGAATTCGAGGCGACCTTGCAGGTGGTCAAGCGGTTCACCGATTCGACCAACCAGCATATTCCGTTCTTGATGCGTAAGGCCGAGCGGATCGAGGAATACCTGCAACAGCGCTAGGGAACATGACATGAGCCGATCAGCGAACGTCCTCTCGATCCAGACGCTCAAGGATTTCAAGATCGCCATGATCAACTACGCCGAGGACGCGCGGAGCGCGCTATCGGGCGTGGACATGGACCTGCGCCGAACCCGGGATTGGCTGGAACGCGACCAACTGGGCTTCTGGCAGTCGCAGGTGAAAAAACGGTCCGAGGACCTGATGCAGGCTCGGGCCGACCTGCACAAGCGAAAGATCTCGCAACAGGGAAGCGACACCGTCTCAGACGCCGAGCAGAAAGAGGCCCTACGCGAGGCCCAGCGGAAACTGCGCCTGGCGGAGGACAAGGTCGTGCTCATCAAGCGACTGATCCCGTTCTTGCACCACGCGATCGATGAATATCATTCGCATTCGCAGCCCCTGGGCGACCATCTCTCGGGGGGGTTCGAGCGGAGCGTGGCCACGCTGGAACGGATGGTTCTTTCGCTCGAGGCGTATCTGGCCATGTCCGCCCCCTCGGCGCCACGGCTCGATACGGCCGGCGTGGGGGGCTCGGCCGGGCCCACCTCGACCACCTCGGGCTCGACCACGGCCGAATCCATCGCGGAAAATGGCACCGAATCGACGGCCGCGCCGGCCGCCGTCGCCGAGGATCTCTCCCCCGCCGGCGAGCCCTTGACCACGGGGAAAGCGTCGTGAGCGCCCATTCCGGACGGCTGCAACACGCCCTCAAGAACCTCAAGGAACAATGGGACATCGCGCTCGATACCTGGGACGACCCCGTCTCGCGCGATTTCGAGAAAAACCACATCATCCCCCTCGAACAGACCACCAAGAGCGCGGTCACGGGGATGGAGAAAATCTCGGAAGTCCTGGGTAAGATCCGGGCCCAATGTCGGGAAGATTAACCTCGTGAAACCGCGAGCCGACGGGCCGTCGCGCTCCACGGCATGGGCCGGGGACCGCTGGCTTGTCTCGCCTTAGCCCCAGGGAACACGCCTCCGATGCCCGAGTCTCCACTCGTCCAGATCGAGACCATCGCCCTCGCCGATCTCGAGGCCCTGATCGCCAGCCGCTACAAGACCGAGACGGAGACCGAGATCGGATTTCGCAAGCGGGTCGATCGCGAGGAGGCCGAATATAAATCCGCCGCCAAGCAATTAGTCGGTAAGTTCAAGGGGGACCTACAGGCGCTCGAATCGCAATACGAGCAAGCCAAGCAGCAAGTCGCCCAGTCGTACGCTCGTGACACCCAGACCGCCAACAACGACTACGCCCAGGCCAAGAAAGAGCAGGACGACCTCCTTCGCAAGGACCAGAAACGGGCCAAGAAAGCGAAGGACGAGACCGGCTGGCAAGCGCTCGCCGTCTTCGAGGGCTCGCGCGACGAGGGGACCAAATGGCGCAGATCGGTCGATTCCAATTGGACCCACGCGATCGCGGAATACGAGGCCAAGAAGGCCGAGGTCGAGTATCTGCTCGGTCGGCTAGGCTCGCTGGCTCGTCACACGAAGGGGACCGAGGCCCCGGTCGAGCCCGTGGCCGCCGACACCCCTCCCCCGGAAATCGACGACGAAACCTCGAACCCCCTGACCCGCCTGCAAGCGATGCTGGTCCAGATCGAGGAAGAGTTTTTCGCGGCTGTCGGTCTTAAGCTCCCGCGATTCCTCCGCCCCGAGGCGTTCATCTGGCCGTTCTTGCTCCTGGGGGCCGGGGTCGCGGGGGGACTCGGGACCGTGATCGGCTGGACCCCGGCCGGAATCGTCGGAGGGGTCGCCGCCATCGCGGCGGGCGTCGGCGGCTGGATTGGCCTCTCGGGCGTTGCTCGGCCACGAGTGCTCAAGCACGCCATCCCCTTGCGAAGGATTCTCGGGGAGGCCGACGCGTTACTCGAGGAGCACAAGGACTGGATCAAGATCCGTTACGAGGCCAAGATCAAGGAACTCGAGCGGCGACGCGAGGAAAAGGTCCGCGAGGCCGACACGATCCTGGGCCAGCGAATGGAGGAATACGCCGAGAGGCACCGCAAGGCCACGGCCGAGATCGAGGAACAGCACCCCATCCGACTCGAGGAGCTCCGCGTCCGACGCGACGACCAGGCCAGGAAAGTCGAGGAGCATTACCCCCCCCGAATCGCCGCGCTCAAGCAAAAATACGAGACCGATCGCCGCGCCCTGGATGAGTCCTACAAGGAAACCCAACGCGTCACCAAGGACCTCTACGAAAAGGCCTGGGCCGCCCTCATCGCCAACTGGACCGAGGGCATGGGTCGTCTGCGGGCCGCCGTCGACCACGTCCACGAGGAAGATGTCAATCGCTATCTCGACTGGAATCGCCCCGACCTCGAAAACTGGAAACCGCCGACCACCGTGCCCCCCGGACTGCGGTTCGGGATGTTTTCGGTCGACCTCTCCCAGTTCCCCAACGGCGTCCCCACGGACCCGCGGCTCAAATCCGTCGCGCTCGACCATTTCGACCTGCCGGCCTTGCTGCCGTTTCCCATCCAGGGCTCGATGCTGATCAAGGCCGCCGACCAGGGCAAGGCCGAGGCCGTCTCGCTCCTTCAGAGCCTCATGCTCCGGTTCTCGACCTCGGTGCCGGCGGGCAAGGTGCGCTACACCATCATCGACCCCGTCGGCCTCGGCGAGAATTTCGCGGCGTTCATGGTGCTGAGCGACTATCACGAATTGCTCGTGACCAATCGCATCTGGACCGAGTCGGCCCACATCGAGCAGCGGCTCACCGACCTGACCGAGCACATGGAAAACGTCATTCAAAAGTATCTCCGCAACGAGTTCGAGACGATCGAGGAATACAACACGATGGCGGGCGAGGTCGCCGAGCCCTTCCGAGTCGTCGTCGTGGCCAATTTTCCCAACAATTTCAACGACAACGCCCTCCGCCGGTTGCAAAGCATCGTCGCCAGCGGCGCTCGCTGCGGCGTCTACGCGCTGATCATGATGGACTCGAAACTCTCGATGCCCTCGGGGATCTCCATCAAGGATTTCGAGACCCACTGCGTGAACATGACCTGGCGTGAAGGGAAGTTTAGCTGGAAAGAGCCCAATCTGGGCCGTTATCCGCTCGCCCTTGATAGCCCGCCCGAGTCGGGGCGGTTTCGCGAGATCCTGCACAAGGTCGGCGTCGCCGCCCGCGACGCCAACCGCGTCGAGGTCCCCTTCGAGTTCATCGCTCCCAAGCCCGAGCAGTTCTGGACCTTCAGCGCCGCCAAGGGGGTCGACATCCCGCTGGGCCGCGCCGGTGCCACCAAGCTGCAACACTTCAAACTGGGCCGGGGCACCTCGCAACACTCGCTCATCGCGGGCAAGACCGGCTCCGGTAAGTCGACCCTGCTCCACGCGCTGATCACGAATGGCGCTCTTCGTTACGATCCCGACGAGCTTGAGCTCTACCTGATCGACTTCAAGAAGGGCGTCGAGTTCAAGGTCTACGCGACCTCCGAACTCCCCCACGCCCGCGTCATCGCCGTCGAGAGCGAACGGGAATTCGGCCTCTCGGTGCTCCAGAGGCTTGACGTCGAGCTCAAGGAACGAGGCGAAATCTACCGCCAGCTCGGCGTGCAAGACCTCGCCGGCTATCGCGAGGCCCGCCCCGAGGTCCCGATGCCGCGAATCTTGCTCGTGGTCGACGAATTCCAGGAGTTTTTCGTCGAGGACGATAAGATCGCCCAGGAAGTCACCCTCTTGCTCGACCGCCTGGTACGCCAGGGCCGAGCCTTTGGCATGCACGTAAACCTAGGCTCACAGACCCTGGGAGGCGCGTATTCGCTCCCGCGAGCGACCCTGGGCAACATGGCCGTCCGCATTGCCCTTCAGTGCAGCGAGTCCGACGCCCACCTGATCTTGAGCGAGGACAACACCGCCGCCCGCCTGCTCACCCGGCCGGGCGAGGCGATCTATAACGACGCCAACGGCATGATGGAAGGGAACAACCTTTTCCAGGTGGTCTGGCTCACCGACGAACGGCGGGTCGAATACCTCGAGATGATCCGCGAAATGAACCGCGTTCGCGGCTTCAAAAAGCCCCCGCCGATCGTCTTCGAGGGCAACCTTCCGGCCGAGGTCTCCAAGAATCCGATCCTGAACCCCCTCCTCGAACGCCCCGACTGGCCCGAGCCCGCTCAGTCGGACCACGCCTGGCTCGGCGACGCGATCGCCATCAAGGACCCCACCGAAATCGTCTTCCGGCCCCAGAGCGGCAGTAATGCCCTCTTCGTCGGACAGAATGACGAGGCCGCCCTCGCCATGCTCATGATGGCCGTGATCGGAATCGCCGCCCAGCATCCCCCAGCCGGGCCAGGAACCGCCCGGTTCTACTTGCTGGACGGCAGTCCCGTCGATTCCTCGCTCGCCGGCAAGCTCGGCCAGCTCGCCAAGGTCCTGCCCCATCCCGTCGCCAACGTGACCTGGCGCGATCTGGGGGCGAAATTCGCCGAGATCGCCGCCGAAATGGAACGCAGGCAGACCGATTCTTCCGTCGATCTGGGGCCGATCTACGTCGTCATCCACGACGTCCAGCGGTTCCGCGATCTCCGCAAGGGAGACGATGACTTTGGCTATTCTCGATATGACGAGAACAAGCCCATCCCCCCGTCCAAGATCTTTGGCGACATGCTCCGCGACGGCCCTCCCCTGGGTGTTCACACGTTGATCTGGTGCGATAGCGTCAACAACCTCAACCGAACCTTTGACCGCCAGGGGACCAAGGAATTCGAAAACCGCGTGCTCTTCCAGATGAGCGCGAACGACTCGAGCACCCTGATCGACACCCCCGCGGCCAGTAAACAGGGCGAAAACCGCGCACTCTACTACAGCGAGGAAGCCAACCGCACCGAGAAATTCCGCCCCTACACCATCCCCGAGCCCGAATGGCTGGAAAAGGTGCGGCTCCAGTTCGCCTCGCGGCCGATGCCAAAGGGGGCGACCCCCGCCCCCGTGGCCGCCCCCTCCCATGAGCCGAGCAATGGCGTCGGCAATGGGATCCTTCACGACGACGCTCCAAACCATCACGCGGACGAGCCCGGCTTTCCCGATTCAACCACGATTGACTCCCGTACTTCCGACCCTTCCGAGGATCTGGTCGACCCCGCCGTCGAGGCCCTGTGAGCAAGGATCACCCGCGCCCGGCCCCCAACCCGGCTCACGATCAGCGTGGCCGGGCGCGTGCCCGACCCTCGTAAACGGACCCGTAACACCTCCGGCGTGACATCCACCCCTCGCACCTTGATCTCGCGCGCCATCGCGTCGTGCCGCGAAAGCATCGTCCGCGTCTGTTTCAGGTCAAAAGGCACATGCTCGACGACCTCGAACGAAGTCAGAAACGGTGTCTCAGGCGCTGAGTCCGAGGTCAGGTAATCCACCGTCTCATCCAACCGAGACAGCCCATGCGCCGTCGCGAACCCGCTGAGCAGCCCCGAACGCGAAAGCGCTGGGTCGGGGTCGTGGACAAACGCCTGGAGCCCACTCACCTGGCATCGCGAACCGACGGGCGAATCGCGGTCGGTCCAGGTCGCCCCCGACGGGAGGCACGTCGCACGCCGCCGACAGCTCACCGCCTCGCCAAACCAGACGATGGCCTCCTTGCACTCGCCGTCGAGACTCACCAGCTCAATCTCGTATTCGTCGCCACCGAAATACTTCGCGAAGTCGCTGGCCGGGCCGAGCTTCAACAGCCCGCCATCCGCCTGGGCCATGATGGTCTGGCAGACCTCGGGTCCGGGCGCGTAATCGGCGAAGGCTCTCGCTCGTCCTTTCACCCCGGCGCGGCGATCTGGGTCGAGATGAACCCAGGCCCCCGCCGGGATCGCGAACCGCTCGGCCTGGGCCTGGACGACGAGCAGACGATCGGCCACGCCATGAAGGGCCGCGTTATGCCGAAGCCGCCGGCACATCAGCCGGTCGCGATCGACGGCGATCACCTCGGCGATCCCAGCGATCGCGAGCCCATCACCGCCGACGCCAGCGCACAGGTCGACCACTCGCCTGCCCGCGAATCGAGCCGACTTATGACGAGCCACCAGCTCCGACGTTGCCTGCTCCACGCCAACGGGATCCAGCCACATTCGCGGGGAAAGCCGGAATTTTCGGGCCCCTCGCCGTCGAGCCTCGCTGAGCCGAAGCGCGGCCCGGACCATCTCAGGGGGGGCGAAGGCGCGAAGGCGACCAACCTCCGCCGGTCCCACGCGCGAAAGAGCGTCGATCGCCACCAACAGCCGAGCCCCCTCCTCGGTCTCGATCACCCACGCCTCGGCCGTCTCGGCGGTGATCGCGGGCGCGGTTTCGGAAGCGGCCGGCGATCCGCTCTCGTCGTTGGGTATCATTGCATCTATAATTTGGAACGCCCTGTGCTTGAAAAGTCTCACTCTCGCGAGGACCTCGATTGTCGCATCCGTCCGCCGAGCCGCCACCCTCCATTGTGAGCGAGCCCCTGAAATTAGGCCAGCTTGCCGTTGGCTCTCGGTTCTTTCTCGCCCCCTTGGCGGGTTACACAAGCCTGGCGTTTCGGCTTTCGGTGCGCGAGCTCGGGGGCCTGGGGCTGGCGACAACCGACCTGGTCAACGCCCGCTCGCTGATCGAGGGTCGCCGACGAGCTTATGAACTCGCCGAGACGTGCCCCGCCGATCGGCCGCTGTCGATCCAGATTTACGGGATCGTGATCGCCGAGATGGAGCAGGCCGCCCGCTGGGTCGAGGGGCAAGGAGCCCAGGCCGTCGACATCAACATGGGCTGCCCGGTCCGTAAGGTGGTCCGCTGTGGCGGCGGGTCCGCGCTCATGCGCGAGACCGACCAAGCGGTTGCCCTGGTGAGTGCCATTGTGCGATCGGTCTCGATCCCGGTGACGGTCAAGATGCGTCTGGGCTGGGACGATGAATCACTGACGGCCCCCGCGCTGGCGCGCGCGTTTGAACAGGTTGGCGTGGCGGCGGTGATCATTCACGGCCGGACGCGTCAGCAAGGATTCAGCGGCCGAGTGAACCGCGCCGGCATCCGCGCGGTCGTCGAGGCGGTCGATCAAATCCCCGTGGTCGCCAACGGCGACGTGCGATCAATCGCGGACGCCGCCACGACCTTTCGCGAGACCGGCTGCGCGGCCATTTCGATCGGCCGGGGAGCGCTCGCGAACCCGTTTTTCTTTCGCCAGCTCGATTCCTGGGCGCGGACCGGCGACCCAGGCCCCGAACCGACCTTCGCCGAGCGAATCACCGTCATGCGCGGCCATTTTCACGGGCTCGTCGAACGCAGAGGCGACAAGTTCGGCTGCTTGCAGTTTCGTAAGATTCTCAAGTGGTATTTCCACTTCACGAGGATGAGGCGCGAGTATTACCGCCAGCTCCTGAACCTCTCGAGCCCCGAGCTCTTCGACCGCGTGATCGAGGAAGCCGCCAGCGCCGGCCCCGAGCCATACGCCCCAGGCGAGCGACCCTTCGAAATCCCAGTCCCCTCGGGGGCGATTGACAAGTGGTGAAATGGGGTAGCACTCGGGATCACGGTTCCTGCCTGGATTCCTTGGTCAGCTTGCCGTCGGGAGTGATGATACTCGTCCGGATGAGGGACTCCCTGTAATCGGCGGGGGTCATTTCGCGAATCTGGTTTGCGATTGATTCGAGGACCCCGGCCATCGAACCCGCCGGCGGGCTCTCAGGCTCGGTCCACGCCGTACCGGCCGTCTTCGCGGACGTGCCGCGCCGCGAGGAGGTTTTCCTCGTTCCGGACGCGGATTTGGAGATGCGCTTCGCCATGAATCCAACTCCTCTCCGAGTCTCGAGCGGTTTCGATCGGACGGCCCTCGTCCTCGGCCCTCCAAGCTCGGACCGAAGAGTGGGGACTCTACCAGATCCAATCACGGACAGCCGATGCGACCAAGGATTGGTCGGCGACTCGGCCTCGAAAGACCACTCGCTTGAGTCGCCATTCCGGCGGCTTTATGATGATGCGAATCGCGAGGATCCGCGGTCCGCCCGCCCTGGGCGGATCAGGTGAGTTCAATCCAAGGAGACGGCACATGGCCACGGCGACCGAACCGCGCCGCAAGGTGGGACGCACACTGCAAACCCGGCTACTCATTGACGGCCAATGGCGCGATAGCCTGAGCGGCAAGACCTTCGAGACCGTGAACCCCGCGACCGAGGAAACCATCGCCTTCGTGGCCGAAGGCGACTCGGCCGACATCGACCTGGCCGTCAAGGCCGCTCGTAAGGCCTTTGACACTGGACCCTGGCGCAAAATGGACGCGCGCGACCGTGGGCGGCTTCTGAACGCGCTCGCCGACTTGATCGAATCCCAGATCGACGAATTGGCCGAGCTCGAAACCCTCGATAACGGTAAGCCGATCCGCGAAAGCCGAAACGCCGACCTGCCCCTGGTCATCGACTGCTTCCGCTATTACGCGGGCTGGGCCGACAAGATCCACGGCCAGACCATCCCCATCCGCGGCCGTCATTTTTGCTACACCCGCCGCGAGCCGGTCGGCGTGGCCGGCCAGATCATCCCCTGGAATTTCCCACTCCTCATGGCTGCCTGGAAATGGGGGCCCGCGCTCGCGGCCGGATGCACCGTCATCCTCAAGCCGGCCGAGCAGACGCCCCTTTCCGCCCTGCGCCTGGGCGAGCTGGCGATGGAGGCGGGATTTCCGGCCGGCGTGATCAACATCGTCCCCGGCTTTGGCGAGACCGCCGGCGCGTCCCTGGTCGCGCACAAGGGCGTGGACAAGATCGCCTTCACCGGCGAGACGCGCACCGGACAGGTTATCATGAAAAGCGCTGCCGATACTCTCAAGCGGGTCACGCTCGAACTCGGTGGCAAGAGCCCGAACATCGTCTTCGCGGACGCCGACCTGGACGCCGCCGTCGAGGGAGCCATCCTGGGCCTCTATCTCAATCAGGGTCAGTGCTGCTGCGCCGGCAGCAGACTGTTCGTGCAAGAGCAGGTCCACGACCAGGTGGTCGAGCGACTGGCCGCGCGTGCCCAGGAGCGCAAGCTCGGCGACCCCTTCGACCCCGAAACCGAGCAGGGGCCCCAGGTCGACAAGGCCCAGTTCGACAAGATCCTCTCCTACATCGACAAGGGGAAGGCCCAGGGGGCCAGGTGCGTCAGCGGCGGCGAACGGTTCGGCGGCCGGGGATATTTCGTGAAGCCGACCGTGTTCTCGGAGGTCAAGGACCAGATGGCGATCGCCACCGACGAGATCTTCGGACCGGTCATGCAAGTCCTGCGGTTCCGCGAGATGGACGAGGTGATCACCCGGGCGAACACCACCGATTACGGGCTCGCGGCGGCCGTCTGGACCCGGGACATCAAAAAGGCCCATGCCATCGCCGAGAGCGTCCGGGCCGGCACGATCTGGGTCAATTGCTACGACGTTTTCGACGCCGCCGCCCCCTTTGGCGGCTTCAAGACCAGCGGGCTCGGACGCGAGCTCGGCGAAAAGGCCCTCGACAACTATACCGAGCTCAAGACCGTCACCATCGCCCTTGATTGAGTCAACCATCCCCATGAAAACACGCCTCTACCTCATCGTCGCGCTCGCTTCCGTGACGGCGTTTCAGCCGGGCTCGCCCGCCCGCGCGGCCGACGAGCCCGCCTTTACCCCGCTCTTCAATGGTCGCGACCTGGAGGGGCTCTACACCTTCCTGCAAAAGCACGGCAAGGGGCGCGACCCCGATCGCGTCGTCACCATCGAGGATGGCGCGATCCATCTCTACAAGCACGCCGCCGAAGGTTCCGAGGTCGTGATGGGCTATATCTCGACCAAGCGCGAATACGGCGACTTTCACCTGCGATTCGAATATCGCTGGGGCGATAAGAAGTTCAAGCCGCGCTACGCCCTTAAGCGCGACGCTGGATTATACTATCATATCATCGGCCCAGATGCCATCTGGCCGACGGCGGTCCAGTACCAGATCGAACAGACCAACGTCGGCGATCTGGTCCTGCTCTACGGTTACACGGTCGACACCTGGATCGATCCCAAGACAAAAAAGGCGGCTCAGTCGACGTTTCTCCCGGCCGACAAGGGGGGCGAGGCGAAAGTTCAGGGGGGGAAGGGGATCTTCTATCAAAAGCACCTGGCCGGCGACCATGAGCTCGAGGGGTGGAACAAGGCGGAGATCATCGTGAAGGACGGCTCGATCACGCACATCCTGAACGGCCGCGTACTCAACCAAGGCAAGAATCTCCGTTACGCCGACCCCAAGCGCGATGGCGCGATCCGGCGGGTCGACCGGGGACGGATCGCGATTGAGATCGAGGCCGCCGAGATTTACTTTCGCGTGGTCGAGATCAAGGATCTCTCCGCGTCCTCGACCGGAGAACGGCGGAAATGATGAGGAACCTTCGCGGTTGGGTCACGCTCGGCGGCTTGGCGGTCGTGGCGGCGTCTCCGGGTTGGGCTGGGGCTTCGAATCCCGTTCAGCGCGAGAATGCGAAGCCGGGCGCGACCGACTGGCAGCTCACGCGGGTGAGGGTCGATCGCGAGGGATTTCGCTCGCCCTGGATCGAGGGTTATTGCAAGAAACAGAGCGTGGCGGCCGGTGAAACCCTTGAAATCGCCGTCTCGACGACTCCACCCCGGCCCTATCGCATCGAAATCTTTCGGATGGGTTACTACGGAGGCCGGGGCGCGCGGCTCATGACCACGCTCGGGCCGCTCGAGGGCAAGAGCCAGCCCTTGCCCGAGCCCGACCAGCGGCGGCTGATCGAGTGCCGTTGGCCGACCTCGGCCTCGCTGACCATTCCCGCGGACTGGCTCGGCGGAGTCTATCTCGGCCGGCTGACGACCATCGTCGACGAAAACAAAACACCTTATTGGCAAAGCTACGTCGTCTTCATCGTACGAGACGACCGGCCCGCCGAGGTCTTGTTCCAATGTTCCGACAACACCTGGCAGGCCTATAACCGCTGGCCCAACAATTATTCCGTTTACACCCACCCTCGTGACAACCAGGGCCCCTGGTCCGACGGCGGGTTTGACAGGCCCTACGGACGCGAGGCCCAGCATCAGGCGGTCGTCAACGACCCGCTCACGATTGGCTCGGGCGAGTTCCTGCCCCTGGAATTCCCCCTGGCCTACTGGCTGGAGCGCGAGGGGTACGACGTCGCCTATTGCTCGAATAGTGACATGCTGACCCCTGATCGTGGGATGAGGTGCAAGGCATTCGTGAGCGTGGGCCACGATGAATACTGGGACATCCGTCAGTTTCAGAGCGTCGAGAAGATGCGGGACGAAGGCGTTTCGCTTCTCTTTCTCTCGGGTAACGCCGTCTGCTGGGTCGCCCCCTTTCGCCCGTCATGGGACGGCCGGCCGAACCGGGTGATGTCGCGGGGAGGGCCGTACGGAGGCGACCACGCCCATGCCGAGACGCGCCGAAAGGAGCACGGCCCGTTTCCCGAGCGCGGACCCGACGAGGGCTTTCTGATGGGCGTCCGGAACATCGAGCCGGTCCTGGGGGGCGGTGACTGGATCATCGAGCGCCCCGAGCACTGGATCTTCAAGGGAACGGGGGTCAAGAAGGGAGACCGAATCCCCGGCTTGATCGGCTGGGAATACCATGGCGACCCGGCCAACCTGCCTGGCCTTGAGGTCGTCGCGGCGGGCAAGGCGTGGATCGGCGGCGACACCCCGCAAAACTGGGCCGCCACGATTTATCCGGGTCCCAAGGGCAATTTCGTCTTCAGTGCCTCGACCATTTTTTGGTCGCAGGGGTTGTCATCGCCGCCTGGTCACACGCTTCCCTGGTCGCACTGGTCACGCCCGCATGGGCCCGACGAGCGAGTCCAGCGGATCACGAAAAACCTGTTTGATCAGGCGATCAAGGGAACGGGAGGGCCGGCGAGGTAAGTCCCCCCGCGCCGGCCCCCGAGGACGCCTTAGCCCCCCAGCCAGTGAGGGAGCTCGCCGAGGGCGGGGAGCTTGATCAGGCTGGCGGAGACGATGTTGGGATTGGCCCGAATCGTCTCGAGCCCCTGTCCGGACGGGAGCGAGTCCAGGTTGACCACGCCGATGGCCTGGCCGCCTGGGTCTTCGCGGCCGACGTTCATCTGGGCGATGTTGACCCCTTCGTCGCCCAGGGTTCGCCCGATGAACCCGACCAGTCCCGGTCGGTCCTGGTGGCTGAAGACGAGCATCGGGCCGTCCAGGTGGGCGTCGAGGGCATAGGTCCCCAGGCGAACCAGACGGAGGAACTGGCGGCCAAACAGGGTGCCCGAGGCAAGGTAGGTTTTGCGCTCGGTGGCGACCTCGGTTTGGATCAGGGTGCCAAAATCGCCCGGGGCCTCGGCGGTGCGTTCCTCGATGATGATCCCTCGTTCGCGGGCCATCGACATGGCGTTGACGAGGTTGACCGGGAGCTCGAGTGCGCTTGACATGAGCCCAGCGGCGAAGCTGGCGGTGAGGAGCTTGGTGTTTTTATGGGCGACCTCGCCCCGGTAAGTGACGTGGGCCGTCTTGAGAGTGCCCCGGTCCATCTGGGAATGGAGCATTCCCAGCCTCCAGGCAAGGTTCAAGTAGTGGCGAAGGTCCTCGAACTCAGCCCGGTCGAGGGGTGGCATATTGACGGCGAAGCGGACCTGGCCCCGGACGAGGAAGTCGGTGAGCAGGTGTGCGGCCTCGACGGCGACGGAGACCTGGGCTTCATCGGTTGATGCGCCCAGGTGGGGGGTTACAAGGACCTTGGGATGCGTGATGATCGGCAGGTCGGCCGGCGGTGGTTCGGGATCGAAGACGTCGATGGCCGCGCCGGCGATCTTGCCGGCGTCGAGCGCGGCCGCCAGGGCCGCCTCGTCGATCAGGCCGCCGCGAGCACAATTGATGATTCGCGCGGTCGGCTTCATGAGCGCGAGCTGGGGAGCGCCGATGAGGTTGCGAGTTTCCGGGGTCAGAGGCGTGTGCAGGGTGATGAAATCACAGCGACCCCAGAGGTCGTCGAGCCGCGCGACACTCTCGACACCCCGCTCCAGGGCCCGATCGGCGGTGAGGAACGGGTCGAAGCCGACGATCGTCATGCCAAACGCCCGAGCACGCTCGGCCACGGCAAGTCCGACCCGCCCCAGGCCAATCACGCCCAGGGTCTTTCCCTCGAGCTGGGTGCCGGTGAATTTCGTACGGTCCCACTTGCCCGATTTCAGACTGTCGTTCGCCTTGGCCACGTTTCGGGCCAGCGACAACATGAGGGCCATGGTGTGCTCGGCGGTCGAGACGGTGTTTCCGCCGGGGGTATTCATGACCACGATGCCGAGCCGGGTCGCGGCGGGGACGTCGATGTTGTCGACGCCCACGCCCGCCCGAACGATGGCCTTGAGCCGGGTCTGACCCTCCAGGACTTCGGCGGTGAGCTGAGTCCCCGAGCGAATGGCGATCCCATCGGCCTCGGCAAGCGCCTTTCGGAGCCCGGGGATATCCGAGGCGAGCTTGGTGTTGACCACCACCTCGACGCCCGGCTCCTCGCGGAGCCGCGCCAGACCCTCTTCCGCCAATTTATCCGTCACCAGCACCCGATAAGACACGATCTCTGACTCCTCAAAAGGGGCGAAATCCAGGACGCGCGCCGACTCTCGGCGTTTGTTAAACCGCGGCGAGCGAATGTTTCGCTCCCATCAGAACCTGCTGAGCGGCGGTGACAGCGCGGCCGGGCTCGACCTCGAATCCCATCTCGGCCAGGGTCATTTCGAGCGCGGCCAGGGTCCCGATCACGTCGAGCTCGTCGGTGTATCCCATGTGCCCGATCCGGACGATCTTACCCTTGAGCTTGTCCTGGCCGCCGACGGTCGCGATGCCGAACCGCGACGTGAGCGAGCCCCGGAGCTTGGACTCCGAGACCCCTTCGGGAACGATGAAGGCCGTGAGCCCCTCGGCGGGCCGGCTGCTGAAGAGCTCAAGCCCAAGAGCCTGCACGCCGGCCTGGCACGCGTCGCTCATGGTCTTGTGCCGGTTCCAGACGTTCTCGATGCCCTCTTCCTCGATCCGCTTGAGAGCGGCCCGAAGCGCCAGGATCAGCGTGTGGGCCGGGGTAAACGGGGTGTCGAATTCCTTGGCCTTCTTGCGAGCCGTCTTGAGATTGAAATAAAAGCTATGCGAATCAAAGGTGTCGATCTGAGCCCAAGCCTTGGGGCTGACGGCGACGAACGCGAGACCCGGCGGGAGCATGAGCGCTTTCTGCGAGCCGACACAGAGAATGTCGATATTCCAGAGATCCGTACGACACTCCATCGCCCCCACGCCAGAAATGCCGTCGACCGCGAAAAGGGCCTTGGTCCCGGCGACGATCTTGCCAATCGCCTCGACGGGATGGCCAGTGCCCGTGGAGGTCTCGCTCAGCGTTCCCATGACGCAGACGGCGTCGGGATGCTGCTTGAGGGCGTTCGCCACCTGCTCGGGCTCGACCGGCCGTCCCCATTCGGTCTCGAGACTGATCGCCTGGATCCCCAACGCCTTGCAGACACTCGCCCAGCGGGCGCCGAAATAACCCGCCGAAAGGACAATCGCCTTGCCCCCCTGGGGTACCGCGTTCACCGCGGCCGCCTCCATCGCGCCAGTCCCCGAGGCGGTCAAGATCAAGACATCGTTCTTGGTCTGGAACACCGTCTTGAGACTCTGGGTCACCTCGGTAATGACCTGCTTGGCCTCCGCCGAGCGGTGATGGATCACCGGCCTGGCGAGCTCCAGCAGCACATCCTCGGGAACCATCGCGGGACCAGGAGTCATCAATCGCGGCTTACGCATGAATTTGATCCTTCACCAGGTGCGGTCGGCATCACAAGATACAAGGGGGGCACGACCCCGATCGACCCCTCGCGGGGCGATCCTTGAGACCATAGTCTACTCATCCAGACACCGTTTCGGGAGATCGGTTCGCCTGGCCGAGCTTTTTCCCGATGGATCCGCCCCACTAGGTGCCCTTATAGGCGGCGCGAGGATCAAAGACGGGCTTCTGGGTGATTTCGAGCTGGCCAGCGGCGTCGGCCTGGCGAAAAAAGCACGATTGGTAGCCCTCATGGCACGCGCCGGCGACTTGCTCCGCCTTGATCAAGAGGACGTCTCCGTCGCAATCGATGGCGATAGAGACGACGCGCTGCACATGGCCCGAGGTCTCTCCCTTTCGCCATGGCTTGCGGCGGGATCGCGAATAGAAATGGGTCTCGCCCGTGGCCATGGTCCGCTCAAGGGCGGTCTCGTTCATCCACGCCATCATGAGGACCTGGCCGCTGTCGGCGTCCTGGATGATGGCCGGAACGAGGCCGTCCCGGTCCCACTTGATGGCGTCCATGAGTGGCGTGCGATCGGCGGTCGGATTCAAGGTGGGGTTGCTCAAGGATCCATGAAAAAACCAGGGACGA
>JAKBAP010000407.1 GCA_021808995.1 Planctomycetota bacterium
AGCTTACGATCCTGAATCGCGATCACGGTCACCACCGAGCGCTCGTCGTCGAGTGGGATCTTCTTGTCGGACGCCTGCCGTCGCCAGGCCCGGTAGAGGTCATCGACATAGTCGATCGCCGCGTTCGGCCCCTCCCCAAACGACTTCACGACGACCACGTAATAGGTCTGGGGCGAGGCTTTTTCCAGCTTGCGAATGGTCGTATCGAGGTTCGAGAACGAATCCTCGACATTAACCGTATACACCCGCGCTCCGGTGAACCTGGGAATGGGTGATCGATCCCGTGCCTGGACTGGGCCGGCCATCACCAGAACGGCGGCCAGCGGAACCATGATCTCGCCCCCCAAGCTTTTCATCATGGGTCGTGGTCCTTGAGGATTCCTCGGAATCGGCCCCGATCGATCGGCTGAAGCATTTCCCAGTGATTGATCATTCGCCGTCATCGGCACAAAATTAGCCGGATTCGCCGCGACTCGCAACGCACATCGACGATTCGCGCCTCGAACGTCGTTGCAATGAGGGGTTGAGCTCCGACCCCCGTGATCGCCCTGGTCGGTCGACCGGCCCGATCGCTCTTGACGCCATCGGCCGAGGGCTCACAATCCTTGGATCATCAAGGAATCGATTGTCCAGCTTGGACGCCGAGAAACGGCGATGACGACCACTGCCCGCGGATGAAGGAGCAACCGCCATGAGGCCGATGGAAACCACCTCGAATCGCGGCCGATCCCAGGGACGGCTCAGGCGGCTCCTTCCCTCGAGCGGCGGCCGTTCACGCCAGCGCATGGGGTTCTGGATCGCCCTGGCCACGGGGGCTCTCATGAGCGGTGGACCCGGACCCCCCTCGTCGAGCCGCCGTTCGAACGGATCGTCCGCGAAGGCTCCGGACCCATCTCCGCGATCGACCTGGCCGACGAGTCCGGCGTGGTCCATACGACGGCCGAATGGACCGGTCGGCCCGCGATCGTTTTGTTTTTCATCGCCCGCGATTGCCCAGGCTCGGCGCGTGATCGCGACGAGATGGCTCGTCTCGCCAGCCTGCATGGCCCGCGTGGGGTGCTGTTCCTGGGCATCGACGTGAGCGCCCGGAATCTCGGCCAGGGCGATTCCTGGAGCGGACTCCCGTTTCCGGTCGTGCGCGACCATGAGTTCCGCGTGGCCTCGCAGGCGGGGGCCAGCGTCACGCCCGAGGCCGTCGTGCTCACCTCCGACGGACAGGTCGTCTACAAGGGGCGGATCGACGGGCGCTTCGACGATCATCCCCAGGAACGCGAGCTCGAGGCCGCGATTCTGTCGATGCTCGCCGGGGAATCTCCCAGGATCGCCGCGACCCCGGCGATCGGCCGGCCGATCCCGATTCCCACCAGCCTGCTTACGACCGGCGACCGACTGACCTTCACCGAGCACGTCGCGCCGATCCTCTGGCGACGATGCGCGGGCTGTCACCGACCTGGCGAGGTCGCGCCGTTCTCACTGCTCAAATACCAGGACGCGGCGAAACGGGCCGACGATTTGGTGGAGGTCGTCCTGTCCGAGCGCATGCCCCCGTGGAAGCCCCGATCCGGGGCGGGGGTCTTTCTCGATTCGCCACGGCTGTCGTCGCTCGAGAAGGAAACCCTGAGAGTCTGGGCCGAGACAGGCCGAACGGAAGGCGATTCCGATCGCCTACCCCCCGCGCCCCGGTGGAACGACGCCTGGCGACTCGGCGAGCCCGACCTGATCCTTACCATGCCCGAGCCGTTCACGGTGCCGGCCGGTGGCAACGACATTTATCAGTTCCTGCGGCTTCCGGTGGGTCTGGACCACGACGTCACGATCGCGGGGCTCGAATTCCGCCCAGGCAATCGCCGGGTCGTCCACCATACGCGGATCTATCTGGACGCCACCGGCGACGCGCGAAAGCGCGACCTCGCCGACCCCGCCCCCGGTTTCCTGGGCTGGTTCGACGCCCCAGATGGCATGGACGTGACCTACCCCGGCCTGGGCGCGTGGACGCCTGGAATGACACCCCGATTCGCCCCCGAGGGGGTCGGCCGGTTGATCAAACGGGACTCTGATGTCGTCTTACGAACACACTATCATCCCAGTGGAAAACCCGAGGTCGATCGGTCCCAGGTCGGACTCTATTTCGCCAAGGGGCCCACCAACAAGACGATGGCGGGTTACACGCTCTGCACGGCCAAGATCGACATTCCTCCCGGCGAAAAGCGGCATCGGATCCTGCTCTCGACCCGGCTCAAGGCCGACGTCCATCTGCATTCGATCGTGCCGCATGCCCATGCCTTGTGCCGCGAATTCCGCCTGTCGGCCACGCTCCCCGATGGCACGATCCGTCCGTTGCTCTGGATCACCGATTGGGATTTCGACTGGCAGGACCAGTATCGCTATGTCCGCCCGGTCGGCCTTCCTCGGGGGACGGTCGTGACCCTGGCGGCGTATTTCGACAACTCGCCGGGCAATCCCCGCAACCCCAACAATCCCCCTCGCAGGGTTCGCTACGGCGGCGGCACCAAGGACGAGATGTGCGCGTGCCATCTGGAGTTTATGCCCGACGACGAGAGCGGCCAGGCGGCCTATCCAGCGCGGTCGCCGTTTGGCTTGTAAGTTTCGAGGCTGGCCGCCTGGGTCAGCGGTCGGCGGCGTCGCGGGGTCGGGCGGCGGTGTCGGCGGGAGCGCGGCCTTCGCGGGCCGGGCGGGGCTCGGCCGAGCGGTTGTTCACGGTCTCGACGTCCAGGAACACGAGAACCTCGGTCCCCGTCGCGTAGGTGCCGGGGATCGGCAGGTTGAACCACCCCCCCTTCTTATCGAGGATGCCTGGGTGAATCCCCGCCGAAATCAGCAGCGTCTGCCCTAAACGCCAGTTCTTGAGCGTCTGATCCAGGTGGGTCTCGGTCGCCTCCGGAACGTCGACGGCCGTTTCGCTCGGCCCTAGCTCGCGAGGGGCGATGATCTTGGTGCGGTGGAACTGGCGAATCGTGGTCGCGGTGAGATCAAGCATCGCGTCGAGCGCGTCGCCGTCGAAATTGAGCAGGGGGCTCATCTTGAGAATAATGCTCTCGTCCAGCTTTTCAGGACGCGGCTGAAACCCAAGCCCAGGCGCGCTGTCGCGGATGAGCCCACCGGTGAAGGTCCGCGTTTCCTTGGTCTTGACCACGAGCGTCTGGCCGTTGATCATCTCGACTCGCTGCTCCGCGAGCTTGCGAAAGCCCTGCTGAAGCTGCATCGTCGAGAGCACGATGGCCGCGTCGGCCGTCTTCAAAGTCCAGATCTGCTGCCCCTGCGGACCCGAACCCACCGGCGTGAGCCGCGATAACACCGAATACCGCCATCGCGTATCGACAGCGGCGATGAACTGGACGTGAACCGAAAGCACGTCGGCGACCGAGTTCGTGAACCGCTCGACGATCTCGTCGACTTGCTTGAGGACGGCGGGCGAATTGTAAGCTCGAAGCAGCGTCGGGCTCGCCGAGAGCGCGGCGATCTTGTCGCCATGCCATTCTCCGGAACCGGTACGCTTCATGATCCACTCGATGAGCGCCTTCTGGGGATTGTCCTGATTCCTCGCCTGCCGTGTATAGTCGCTGATCTTATAGGTCCGCCATTGAAAGCCAGGCTCGGTCCCAAAGTTGGCGGGTGGATCGGCGGATTCGGGGGCGCTGGCGGCGTCGGGGTCGTCCGTGGCGGGCTCCTGCTCGAGCGATCGGGCGCGAGTCTTCGCGACCCGCCGGGCGCGTTCCTGGGCCAAGACCGAGGCCGGCCAGAGCGATCCGAGTAACAGCGACGATGCCAGGGCCATGCGGCGATTCATGCCAGGGGCCTCCTTGCCGGTCTGGCGGGCGCGATTCGAGTCTCACTTCACACGCGAAACAACATCGGAACGTCTCGTAACCCGCGATCAAGGACCAAATCGCAAGACCACGGCAACGCGGCTCCGTCCGCGCGCCATGTTTTTTTCGGATCGCCCGCGCGTGGGAACTCGCGCTTTCACGCTCGATCCCAGGCTCAACGGATTGGATTGCGCTCGTCTTCTAACAAACGCCTGGATCAGGCTCAAGTCCAAAGCCGAAAAAACCGAGATTCACGGACACAACCACTCGGTCCCCTTATCGGTCGAGGGGAAGCCCGGCGGCCTCGGTGAGACGGTCGAAGAATGCGGCCTCGGTGATCTGAAAGATCACTTCGGCGACTTCGTGATCGCTGAAGTGCGCACGCAGGCCCTCAATGTCGTCGTCGTTGATGAGCGCGGGGTCGACGGTGAGTTTCCTGGCGAGTTCATGAACCAGTCTCCGTCCGAGATTGCTCTCACCGTTGGGCTGGTCGAGCGTGTAAACCGAGGCCCCAGTCACCCCGAGCGCTGCCAGCCGCTCGCGGGCGATGTTCAGGGCATACCACGCGCGGTCGTGGCGAGCGGCAATCCAGGCGATCTCGGCGCGAAGGCGCTTGTCGAGCTTACCGGCGGTCTCGGCGTTCCGATGGAGTTCGATCCGCGCCTTGCCAGCCTCGGGGAGCATGGCCAAGAGCTGTACCCAAGCGGGTGCCGGCGACGAACTCGCGGGCGAGAGCAGGGCGTCGACCTGGGCCTCGCTCGCGAGTGGCAACCGCGGCTTTCGCGACCGGGCGACCTTGAGTGACGCCTCGACCTCGCCCGGCGATTCGAGCGGCTTTCGCTTCGCAGGGGCCGCGCAGGCCAATCCCTGGGCCCCGGGGTCAAGCGGCGCGACCTGGCTGCGCGATTGCTCGAATTGG
>JAKBAP010000408.1 GCA_021808995.1 Planctomycetota bacterium
CAATGGCTGCGCGACTATCTGTACATTCCGTTAGGTGGTGGCCGTGGAGGGTCGCTGTTCACGTATCGGAACCTCATGATCACGATGGCCCTGGGGGGGCTCTGGCATGGGGCTAAGTGGACGTTCGTGGTCTGGGGCGTGTATCAGGGGAGCCTGCTCGTCGCCCATCGGTTGCTCGGACCCTGGCTGTCCAAGGTCGATCCACGAGACGCATTCGAGCGGGCCTGTTGGACAGGCGTGAGGATCGTCGTCACCTTTCATCTCGTTTGCCTGGGGTGGCTGATCTTTCGGGCGGATTCGCTCGAGCAGGCGATGGTGCTCCTGCGGGCGATGATCGAACAACCCGCGCTCCCGCGAGCCCCGGACCTCGCGCGGTTCCTGGTGGTGGTCGTCCCCTTGCTGATGGTTCAGATCGTGCAATACGCGAGCGACGATCTCGACATCCTGGCACGCGCACCCTGGTACGCGCGGAGCGCGTTTTATACGCTCTGCTATTATGGAATCGTGCTGGGAGGCGAGTTCGGGGGCGAGCAGTTTATCTATTTTCAGTTTTGAATCCTGCCAAGCATCTCCAGATAAGGGGGCGATGATGTCGCCTGGCGCGCGGCTGCGGGCGGCCTACATGGCGGGACCGATCATGATCCCGGGCGCGTTTTGCGCGCTCGCGGCCAGGCTGGCGGAACGGCTCGGGTTCCCGGCGGTTTATCTCTCGGGGGGAGCCCTGTCCGCGGGGTGGGCGGGATTGCCGGACGTCGGGCTCCTGGGGCTCACGGAATTCGCCGAGCAAGCGGCCGTGCTCGCGCGGGCGACCTCGCTCCCGGTCTTGTGCGACGCGGATACGGGATTTGGCGCGGCCATCCATGTCGAGCGCGCGGTCCGGCTCTATGAACAGGCGGGCCTGGCGGGTTTGCATCTTGAGGATCAAGAGATGCCCAAGCGCTGCGGTCACCTCTCGGGAAAGTCACTCGTCGAGCCGGCGGTGATGGAGTCCAAGATCCGGGCGGCCGTCTCCGCGCGACGGGATCCCGACTTTGTCATCGTCGCCCGCACCGACGCGCGCGGCGTCGAGGGTTACGCCGCCGCCCTCGCTCGCGCCCGGATCTACCTGGCCGCCGGGGCCGATATGATTTTTCCCGAGGCGCTGGAATCACCCCTGGAATTCGCGCGATTCGCCCACGACCTGCCCGCCCCCCTGCTCGCGAACATGACCGAATTCGGCAAGAGCCCGCTGATTCCCTTCGAGGACCTGGCTCGCATGGGCTATCGGGCCGCGATCTACCCCCTCACTGGTTTTCGGGCGGCGATGCGGGCCGTGGAAAACACCTATCGGGTCCTGCTCGAACAGGGGACCCAAGCGAGCCTGCTCGGGTCGATGCAGAGCCGGGCCGAGCTCTATGAATTGCTGGGCTATTCAGAGTGGGAAAAGCGAGATCAGGCGTTTTTTCGTCCCCCCGCGTCGACCGTGCCCGAGCCAAACTCGGTCCCGGCGCGTCCACCAGCCGATTGACCCATGAATTCCATCTGATACAGTGTCGGGCGTTTTGAGTGTTCGACCGACACGTTTTTGAGGTCGAGGCTCGGGCGCTTAGGGCTGGTCCTTGGCGCGATCGGTGGTCTCGGCTCCGTGACAATCCTCGATGTTCGGACTTCCTGGCCGTGGTTCCCCGTCTCGCTTCGTAGGCGAGGGGAATTGCCTCCAGGTGGCTCGGCGTCGTCGTTATTCGTGATCAACCAAGGCCCGTCATGAGAAACACATCGTGATTGCTTCATGGCTCGCCTTGTTGGCCTTGCTCTGGGATGCGCTTTCGCGATGGCGCTTTCGCGGGCCTGTTTCGCGCTCCATGGTGACCTGGGTCGACGATCCAGTGAATCAGGTGAGTGTTGATCGGGTTCGCTTTCGGGCGTGGTCGCGACCGCGATGGAATCACGTTCGCTTTCGCGATCGCCCAAGCCCCGCTTGCTCCTCGCCCCCGGTGATGAATCGGGGCGAGGGACGCGCGGGTCCGAGGGCGTGGTTGATCACACTCCCAGCGTTGCTCGACCGGATCCGAGACTACGACGTTCGTGCCCGTGCGTTTCGCGTCATGTATCCGAGGGACGCCTGGAGCGGCTGACTCGGTCGGCGGGCGCTCGCGCTCGCGCCGGCTGGGTGGGTTTCGCTCGAGCGTCCGAGCCAGAAAGGTCGGGCGTCGACGTGCAGGGGGACTCTCTGGTCGGGCTGGTGGGTTTGATCATCGGAGTGGCGACTGGGCTAGTCGCCGCCGCTCTGATCTCCCGGCAGCGCGCGCGAACCGGGCGCGGGCTGGCCGAGCAAATCATCGACAACGCGAAGGGCGAGGCCGAGACGATCATCAAGAGCGCCGACCTGGCCGCCAAGGAAGACCTGCTGCGGCGTCGCGAGCTGCTCGAGAACGAAATCGACGCCTCTCGACGCGAGCTGCGGGACCTGGAGCGGCGGCTCGACAAGCGTGGCGACGCGCTCGAGGAGCGAGTCGCCCAGCTCGAGCGCAGGGAAACCGAGCTCGAGACCGGACGGCAGTTGCTCGGCACCGAGCGAGCGGAGGTCGCCCGTCGTCAGCTCGAGCTCGCGGCGGTACTGGAAAAAGAGCGGGAGGCGCTCCTGCGGATGAGCGGCCTGTCGGCGGCCGAGGCCCGCGATCTGTTACTGAAACGGGTCGAGGACGACCTTTCCGCGGAGATTGGCGGGCTCGTACTCAAGTACCAGACCATTCTTCGCGAGACCAGTCTCAAGAAATCCCAGGAAATCCTCACCTCGACCATTCAGCGCTACGCGGCCTCGCACACGGCCGAGACGACCGTGAGCACGATCGATATTCCCAACGATGAGATGAAAGGACGGATCATCGGTCGCGAGGGGCGAAACATCCGGGCCTTTGAACGGGCGACGGGCGTCGATCTCATCGTCGATGACACGCCGGGTGTCGTGATCGTCACCGGATTTGACAGCCTGCGTCGGGAGATCGCCAAGGTCGCCCTGGAAAAGCTGATTCAGGACGGGCGAATCCACCCCGCCCGGATCGAGGAAATCGTCAACGAGACCCAGGAAGAGATGGTGACCCATATCCGCGGCCTGGGCGAGAAGGCCGCGCTCGAGGCCAACGTGTCGGGCCTGCATGAAAAGCTGCTCGACTACCTGGGCCGGCTCCATTTCCGGACCAGTTATTCGCAAAACGTGCTGCGCCATTCGCTTGAGGTCGCCTATTTGACGGGGATGCTGGCGGAGGAGCTGGGGCTGGATGGGACGCTCGGCCGGAGGTGTGGGCTCTTGCACGATATTGGCAAGGCCGCCGATCATGAGATGGAGGGAGGACATCCGGCGGTCGGGGCGGAGCTCACCCGCAGGTATGGCGAATCGGCCGAGGTGGTTCACGCCGCCCTGGGCCATCACGACGACCTGCGAGTGGAGACGCCGTACACCATGCTGGTCGCCTCGGCCGACGCCATCAGCGCCGGCAGACCCGGAGCACGGCGGGAAACCCTCGAGAAATACGTGCGCAGACTCGAGGAGCTCGAATCACTGGTGTTGGGATTTCCCGGCGTCGACCAGGCCTACGCCGTCCAGGCCGGCCGCGAGGTTCGGGTGATGGTGGACAGCCGGCGCCTGGGCGATCTGGAGTCGGCCCGGCTCTGCCACGAGATCGCTCGGTCGATCCAGAGCCAGCTCAGCTATCCCGGCGAGGTGAAAGTGACAGTGCTCAGGGAGACTCGCTCCGTCGAATACGCGCGATGACGATCACGGGGCGCGGACCGTCGCGCCCAGGGGACTGCTTATTGAGACGGGTGGATTTATGAAGATCCTCTTCATTGGGGACGTGGTGGGTGGTCCCGGTCGTAAGATCGTGGCCCAGGTTTTGCCTCGGATCATCCCGCGCTGGGGGATCGACCTGGTGGTGTGCAACGCAGAGAATTCGGCCGGAGGCTCTGGGCTCACGCTCCGCTGCCATGAGGAGCTGGTCGACGCCGGCGTCGACGTCATGACCATGGGCGACCACGTCTATCGCAAGGACGACATCTTCGCGATCTTCGACCGAGGCGCTCCGGTGGTTCGGCCGGCCAATTTCCCTCGCGAATCGCCCGGCGAGGAACTCTCGATCGTGAAGGGGCGGTCGGGAGCCGAGGTCGCCGTGTTCACGGTGGTCGGCCGGACCTTCATGAAGCCGGCCGATTGCCCGTTTCTGGCCGCGGATCGCGTCCTGGAACGGATCAAGGGGCGGACGCCGGTGATCCTGGTCGACATCCACGCCGAGGCCACCAGCGAAAAGCAGCTCATGGGACGCTATCTCGACGGCCGGGTCTCGGCCGTACTGGGCACCCACACCCACGTGGCCACGGCCGACGAGCAAATCCTGCGCGGGGGAACCGCCTATCAGACCGACGTCGGGATGACCGGACCCTACGATTCGATCCTCGGCAGGCGCTACGATCGGGTGTTGTCGACCACGCTCACCTGCGTGCCCAGCCATTTCGACGTTGCGACCGGCGATCCCCAGCTTCACGGGGCGCTTGTGACGATCGACCCCTTGAGCGGCAAGGCGGTCGAGATCAGCCGGGTGTCGATCAACCAGGACGAGGCTCTCCGGCTCCTGACCGATTCAAGCCCCAGGCCCTCGGCGGTCTAGCCCTCATACCATTCAATGGAACGGCATGCGGGCTAAAGGATCCCGTAATACCGCCGGTCGTGTGGCGCGATCGCCGACAGGTCGCGTATGAGCGTATAAAT
>JAKBAP010000409.1 GCA_021808995.1 Planctomycetota bacterium
TCTGCCGCGGGATCGCTTTCCGCTTTTTTAACCATGCAGCCACGAATGCTCGGACAACTCAAGGCGGGAATTGGCATCGGGTCAGGAAAGTCCAGGCGAGGTGGATTCGCGCCGTCGTGAGTGCGAGCGGGGCGAGCTTTCTTCTTGGTCTCGCTCGAGGGCCCCGGGTATGGGGTGCTCTGTTTCTGGTTTCTCGAAATCGACCGATCTTGACGTCGCCTTGGAATTTGTGGAGATTCCTGGTCGCGTTGCCGGGATGAACGAAGGATCGCACCCCCTTGAATGGACAGGACAACGACATGGACGTCGTCGCCGTGATTCGCCGTGGTCGGCTGGTTGTGCTTTCGGCTGGCTTGCAGGTCTTGCTAGGGTCCCTGGCCCTGGCGGATCCTCTCTACACCGCCGTGGACCTGGGGACGGGTTCGCTGACGTATGGCGTCAACTCGAGCGGGGTGGCGACGGTCACGGGGTCGAATGGACTGACGTATGCCTTCAGCCCGGTGAGCAACTCCTTGCCGTCACAATGGATGAACACGACGAAGGGGGTGCCGACGGTGGAGGCTGCCCCGACGTGGAGTCAGGACACCTACGGCAACCCCAATTACGCGTATAGCTATTCGAGAATGGTCTCGATGAACAGCCAGGGGCTGGGGGTCGGGATCAATATCTACGGGGTCGACGGGCATCTTTCGAACAGCGAAGCCTTTGTAACCCAGTTGCAACCGAATGGGACCTGGGGTCCGGCTGGGTCGCTGTGGGCTGGGGCGACGACCTTTGATGGGAGCGGGGCCTCGAGTCTGGGACTCGTGGGCGTCGCGGCGAACGGTCAGATCCTTGGGTATGGCACGCAGCCGGGAGACTTTGGTGGGTCTCCCATCAACACCATGTATCTCTATGACCCGAAGACGCAGTCGGTCACCAATTTGACGAACCTTGTCGACTCGATGAAGTGGACCACTTTGTCGCGACTTCCTCTGGGGGCCAGCGCGAACTGGTTTCTCCAAAGTCCGGTTGGCCAGCTTGACAACCAAGGGCGGATCTTGGTTCAGGCGACCCAGGGATACTGGGGTCCTACTCATGATGTGCTGCTCATTCCCCAGGGCATGCCCATCGATCCGCCGCCGATTCCCGAGCCCGCCACGTGTGCCATCTTCGCGACCCTGATCGGCGGCTGGATGGCGGGGCGGTGGGTTCGCTCTCGTGGCCAATCTTGATGCCTGTCGGGACCGAGGTTCGCCTGACGGTCGCGCCGGGATTGGGGTGGTGGCCGGGCGAATGATTGGCCGCGTCCGTCGGTTTGGGATAAACTGACCTTCTCACGCGACGACGCGCCTGGGCGTCTCGCCGCTCATCGAGAGGGTCGAGGATTCATGGCATCAACTGGCATCGCCGCGCCGAGAACCGTTGTATCGCCCCGGGTGGCCGCCGATCTGGTTGCCGCCGTTGGCGATGAAGGGGTGCTTCAGCGGCCCGAGGAAATGCTCGTCTACGAGTGCGACGGCTACATGGTCGAGCGCAGCCTGCCCGATCTGGTGGTGTTTCCCACGTCGACCGAGCAGGTGGTCGAGGTCGTGAAGATCTGCAACCGCCATGGTCTGCCGTTCGTGCCGCGAGGGGCGGGCACGAGCCTGGCGGGGGGGACGCTCTCGATCGGCGGAGGGGTGACGATTTGTCTCACCCGGATGAAGCGGATCCTGGAAGTCAGTATTCGGGATCGGTACGCCATTGTCGAGACGGGGCTTGTGAACGTCTTTTTGACGCGGTCGCTGGCGGGGACCGGCTTTCACTACGCGCCTGATCCCTCGAGCCAAGGGGCGTGCACGATTGGCGGCAATGTCGCGACCAATTCCGGCGGCCCGCATACGCTCAAGTATGGGGTGACGGTCAATCATATTCGTGGCGTGACCCTGGTGATGCCCGATGGAGAGGTTGTCGAGACGGGCGGGGTGGTCGAGGACCAGCCCGGTTATGACCTGACGGGCGTGATCGTGGGCAACGAGGGGACGTTTGGGATCGCGACCAAGGCGATTGTAAATCTGACGAGGGATCCGGAGGCGGGTCGGACGTTTCTGGCGGTGTTTGACACGGTGGACGCGGCGACGGAGACGGTGAGCGGGATCATCGCGGCGGGGATTGTGCCGGCCGCGCTTGAGATGCTCGACAATCTGATGATCCAGGCGGTCGAGGCGGCGTTTGGCTTTGGGTTTCCGACCGAGGCCGGGGCGGTCTTGATCATCGAGATCGACGGTGTCGAGGCGGGGCTTGAGAGCGAGTCGCGGCGGGTCGCGGCGGTCGTGGAGGGTCGTGGCGGGGCGATCCAGCGATCGATCTCATGGCGGACGCGCAAGGAGCCTGAGTACGTCGCGATCTGGAAGAGTCGCAAGTCGGCGTTTGGAGCGATCGGCCGGCTGAGCCCGACGTATTGCACGCAAGACGGGGTCGTGCCGCGGACCAAGCTTCCTGAAATCCTGCGCTTCATGGTTGACGTGGGGCGTCGGCATGGTCTACGGATCGCGAATGTCTTTCACGCGGGCGATGGCAATATTCACCCGATCCTGCTCTACGACGAGCGTAAGCCCGAGGAGGTCAGGAGCGTGCTGACGGCCAGCCATGAGATTCTCGACAAATGCATCGAGCTTGGCGGTAGCGTGACGGGGGAGCATGGTATTGGGGTGGAGAAGATGGAATTCATGCCCAAGCTTTTCACTCCGGCCGATCTGGCCGCGATGACGGCGCTTCGGAATACGTTCAATCCCCTGGGTCGGTGCAATCCCTCGAAATTGCTTCCGGGGGGTGGTGGCTGCGTCGAGAAGACGGGTCCGCGACGGCCGGCCCCGGCTTAAGCTCGGGAGACCGGGCGGGTTCACTCGGTGGTTGAGTCTCGGTATGGTGGAATCGTCGTCCTGGGCGTTTCGTGCTCGCCGATTGTCATTTACGAGGAGAGGATCACAACCGTGGCCAAGCGTCCTCGCTATTCACGCTGGCGACGGTTGCCGGGGGTCTTTCGCAGCGGGGAGAACCGACCGGACGCGAGTGACGACGCGCTTGATCGCATCATTCTTTATCTTCCGACGAAGCTCCTGGACCTCGCGGAGAAGCTCGCGGAAAAAACCGGTGAGCCGTCGGTTCAGCACTATTGCGAGGGGCTGCTCAAGGGGGCGATCGAGCTCGATCGAATCAATCAAAAGGTGTCGGATGTCGAGGCCAAGCGGGGTCGGCTGGAGGGGCTTGACGAGATCGCGTCGGACCCTGACTATCTCGCGGAGTGGCAGCGTAGGGCGGTTGCGAACGGCGAACGAGCGGTGGCCTTGCCGGCGGAAGGCGAGGACGACCCGCATGCCTTGCCCCCGCCGTCGGACGCGCCCATCGTGGTCGAGATCGTGAACGATCGCGAGGACTTGCCGGGTGCCAGATCCGCCACGTCGGTGGACTGGTCGATTCCGGGTGATGGGGGTTCGCGTCCGCGATCGCATGAGCCAGGCGAGGGACCGGGATCGAGGGCGGTCGTCATCATGAGTGACAGTAAATCCATGGCGATTCTAGCCCGGCACGTGGGCTGGTCGGCCGACGATTGGGGATTCTTGCCGTGTCTCAGGCGAGGCGAGGCCGTCCCGGCGGCGAAATCGGCCGAGCTGATGTGGGGCCTGAGCCAGATCGAGGACGAGCTCAAGGGGGCGACCACGCTGGATCGTGGGCTGGCGCATGCGCTTCATCGGCTGGCGCTCGAGTCGCAGGTGCTGCTGACCGACGCCTGGCCGGGCGTTTTCGACGAGGCGGTGATCACGGTGATTCGCTCGGTGCAGGAGTCGGTCGAGCGGATCTTGTCGGGACAGGACATCCGGTATTACTCGAACCGTCGCTCGGACGACGTGGAGCCGTTGCCTTGAATCCGTCGTTGCCATGGCCGGAGACCCCTGAAGGGGGCGTCCTGGGGGATGGTCGATACGCCCTGGCGACCGACCGTCCGCGAACGGCCGAGGGGCTCGCGGAGTCGATTCGCGAGCGTGTTGCCCTGGGCTGGGCGATCTATCCCCAGGGAGGCAGGACCGCGCTCGATTATGGTGGACCGCCGGCGCGGCCGGGGTTGGCTCTCGACGTGACGGGGATTCATCAGGTGATTGATTATCCGCACGCGGATATGACGATCACGATCGAGGCCGGCATGACGCTGGCCGCGCTCGAGCGGGTCCTGGGCGAGCAAAATCAGCGGGTTCTTCTGGACTCGCCGGAGGGGGACCGGGCCACGATTGGCGGGATCCTCGCGACCGGTTCGACGGGTCCCAGGCGGTTTGGGATGGGTCGACCACGGGATCAGATTATCGGAGTGAGCTTTGTATCGTCGGACGGCGAGCTCTTGAAGGGGGGGGGCCGGGTCGTCAAGAACGTGGCCGGTTACGATTTCCCGAAGCTTCTCACGGGGTCGATGGGGACCCTGGGCGTGATCACCCAGGCGACTCTCAAGGTGCGGCCAAAGCCTGAGAGTACGGCGGTTGTCTGGGCGCCCCTGATCGATGGCGACGCGCTGGACCGCGCCCTTGAGAGGCTCAACGTCTCCGAGACCCGCCCCGTCGCGCTCGAGCTTTTGAACGCCTCGGCCGCGAGTCGGATCGCGATGTCGGCCGATCTTCCCGCTGGGCGATTCGTGGTGGTCCTGGGCTTCGAGGACAATGCCGACTCGGTCGCGTGGCAGCTTGAGCGAATTCGGCTCGAGCTCGACTCGCCCGAGTTGGTGGT
>JAKBAP010000410.1 GCA_021808995.1 Planctomycetota bacterium
CGGTCATCGCCCGAATCAGACCGACGGTCGTGGGATCGGCGGGGGAAAAGAAAAAGCGATTCCACCCCCCACGCAAGCCATCGGCGAGCGAGCGCCAATAGAGCCCCAGGTCCTTCAGGAGCCGTCGCACGGGAAGTCTCCAATCCACTCAGGGGTCGAGAAGAGCGAATCGTCGAACAGGTCGAATCGAGCCGTCGACGAGGAATCGAGGACCTCGCGGACCTGGTCCCGGTTCGGGATCAGATGCTGCGTCACCCGCCAGGTAACCCCGACACAGCCGGGATTCAGACGACAGAGCCGACCAGCATACGACCGCGCGAGCCGCCCCTGGTCGATCGAGCCGGTCTGGTCCTTGGCCTCGCGCGCGTCAACGTAGAGGGCATGCGCCAAGGCGAGCTGACGCTGATGCCGCATGAGAGGACCCGCGACGGCCCGCGCGGGGAGCCGGAATGTCTCGTCGGGCCGGCCATCACGAAACCGAAGCGTCGCCTCGGCCACGGGAGTGGGGGGTGGCTCCGTGTAAAAACGATACGAATAACCCAGGTCGACAAGGGCGTGATACGGACCAAACCACCCCGCCAGGGCACGCTCCAGCGGCGAGGAGGGCTCGACCCCGAGGACGCCAGAAATCAGCGCGGAAAGGTGCAGGGCAATCAACAGGCCAGCCGACCGGCACGCCCACGGCGACCACCCAGGACCCCCGACCGGCTCCCGAGGCGAGGAATCAGGCGGCTCGCCCCGCGATCCTCGCACTGCCCACGAACGTCGGCTCATCGCATCCTCCCGCATCGGGAAACTCGCGGGCACCATCGGGCCCCGATGGTCCACGCATGATCCAGACTTATCATGGTCCCCTCGCCCGGTCCTGGCAATGCGGGGCAAGTCCCAAAAGGAGCCCATCCGACCCGAACATCCGGCTCTTGATCGGCCAATCCCGACAAATCGCTCAGCTTAGCCAAGCATACCATTTTTGCCATTTTGACGCCCGGGAGTTGAAAATGGGGTATGCTGGAGCATACACTTGGGGCGATTTGAGTCGACGAATGGGATCGGGTCGACTTTTCGAGTCGCCGAGAGTTTTCGGTGTCAGGGAGGGATAGGGTCTCCAGGGATGGTGAGTCCGCGTCGACCTCGGTTGTTCCGAGCATCGTGCTTGGGATGTTTCGAGCAAGCCACCTGGGAGAGACACTATGCAGGGAACCGTCGTGATGTTGATCGCCCTGACGAATCTGGGCTGTCACAACAAGTGCTACGATTCTGTTTACACCCCGACGAGCTACTCCTACAGCGGATGTTATAGCGGGAGCTGCTACGCGAACGTGCAGCCGAGCTTTCAGAGCTCGTGCTACGTCGCGCCTTCGTGCTATTCCTCATGCTACGCGAGCGCCTACAGCGGTTGCTATGGGATGGGGGGCTATGGCGGCGGCTACTCGGGCCACTGCTTTGGCGGCAATCGTCATGGCTGCGGCCTGTTGACCAAGCTGTTCTCTTGCTGCCGTCCGAAGTGCGTGTTCCCCGACACCTATTGCCAGGATTTCGGGGGTCCGTATGCGTATGGGTCGCCCTACGATCCGCCGATTTTCGGCTATGCCCTTCAGTACAACTACGGTGGTGGGACGGCCCCGATGGGGTCGACGATGGTGCCGGCCACGCCGGTTGATGACAAGACCGCTCCTCCCCCTCCGGCACCCTCGACGGTCGCGCCCCCCGCGCCCAGCACGGTGACACCGCCGCCGGCACCCGCGCCGGCCGCCCCCGCCGTGCCTCCAGTGCCCAAGCCGAGCGCTTGAACGATTCGCTGAGCTTGACCGAAGCAACCGGGGTCGGGGCCCATGCCCTGGCCCCGGTTTTCGTTTGTGGACTCCTAGGCCAGGCATGCTTACGATTGAGATCCATGTGCCAGGTGGTCAGGGTCCTGTTCGAGGCGTAAATGCTTCCTGATTGGGATCGCTGTTTCCCAGGCGTCCCGCCGATCGGTCACGACCTTCGCGAGGGCTTTCCCGAGCGCTGGGCGCGATTTCATAGCTTGCCGGGATCCCGCCGATATCCCGCCGACCAGGCCGATCACGACGAGCTGTTGATGCGGCATCATGTGATCCTTGGAGAGCTGGCTCAGCCTGGTGATCGGGTGGTCTTGGTGACGACGGGCTATTCGGAATCCGCCACGCCGGTACGAGACTGCCCCGAACTGGCCGAACTCGACCCGCTGGCCGCGCACTGGCGGACCGTCGCGATGCACGAACACGAGGGGATTCTCGACGAGACGAATTACTGGCATTTTTTTGCCTCGACGTAGGCGTGGCGGACGGGGACTTTTGATCAAATTGTTCGGCTCGTCGCCGAGGACATGGTGGGGAACGTGCTGATCGTGGCCTCGGACTGCCGCTGGCTTCTTCATCCCTACGACGGCGGAATGGACGTGATCGCCGGGTCCCCGGCCGAGCGAGACCGACTCAAGGACCGACGCCAGGCGTGGCTTCCCGAAGGCCCGGCGGGATTGTAAGGGGATGTCGGGGAGGACCATCCGGGTATCGGTGTCAGTTGATTCTTGGCGTGATTCCCGTCGGTCTCGGACGGTTTTGGGAATCTCCCTGGCACCCAGTTTGTGACGGCCCGGCCGAACTCCGCTCGCGACAACGCACCCGCGGCCAGGGGAAAACCGTTTGCCTTTTTGGGGGCGTTGGCGGATGCTTTTGGTTGGTCGATCATTGTGATATCCACCATCATTCGCCGCGACGCGGCCGGTTGGTTCGCTGGGGAAACGCCATGCTCCTGGGATCGTTGCGTCAATTTCACGGGAAGGCCCTGATCGTGCTGGTCGCGCTCGCGGGCTGCTCGGCCGAGCCGCCTCTCGAGATCGACCCGGGCGCTTCACCGTTCGCCCCCGCGACCAAGACCGGTGGGACCGCGATTCCCGAGGCGATCGAGCGCGAGACCGCCGCGGAACGCGAGACCGCGGGCCGGCCGCTCAATACCGCGCTGGGCACCAACGAGGTCGAGCGTCAGGTGAGGCTCGCGATGAGCCTGGGCGAAAAGGGCGAGCTGGCCAAGTCGGCGGCCTTGCTCGACCAGGTGCTGGTCGTCGAGCCGATCCATCGGGAGGCCCTTTTCATGCGTGGCGTGGTCGCGATCGAGCTGGCTCGCCGCGCCCCCACCGCGCCCGAGCGCGACCAGGCCGCCGCCAAGGCCAAGGAGGTCGTCGGCACCCTGGAACGCGCGTATGAAAAGCTCAAGAAAAACGAACTCGAGCTCTTGAATCGGGTCCGTTTCGCCGAGGTGACGACAGCCGCGGAGGCCGGCCGAATCGACCAGGCGGTCGCCCTGCTGGGCGAGGCGACCCGGGGAGGATACGACACCCTCGAACGCACTCGCACCGACCCCGCCCTGACCACCCTCAAGGAATCGCCAGGCTACAAGAAGCTGATCAGCGACCTCGACAAGGAATTCCTCGCCAAGGCACGCGAACGGACCGCCAGCTTTCTCGCCCAGCCGATCAACCTTCCCTTTGATTTCAAACTCCCCGACATCAACAAAAAGACGGTCTCCCTGAGCGATTTCAAGGGCAAGGTCGTCATCGTCGATTTCTGGGGGACCTGGTGCGGACCGTGCGTGCAGTCGATTCCCTACCTGATGGAACTTTACAAGCGCAAGCATGACAAGGGGCTCGAGATCGTCGGCCTGACCTACGAAAAAGGGGCGAACAACGAGGACGAAGCGCGTGACCTGGTGGCGGCCTTCGTCAAGAAAAACGCCGTCCCTTATCCCTGCCTGCTCGGGGACGAAAAGACGATCACCCAGGTTCCCGGCTTCAAGGGTTTTCCCACCTCGCTGGTCATCGACCGCTCGGGGAAGGTCCGACTGCTGATCACCGACAACGACGAGAATTCGTTTAACATCGTCCGCGACATCGCGACCGTTCTGGTGGAAGAGCCAGTCTCCGCCCCGCCCACGGCCAAGGGTAAATAGTGGCCTGAGGGCCGTCAGTCGGACGACCATCGCTTGGGGATCGGTCGATCGAACTTGCCGGCGGGGGGGCTAAAGCGCACGCCTGTCTTCCAGAGCATGTCGGGCTGATGCTTGGCGAGCAAGTATTTCATGACGACCTCGTCCGAAGGAGGCATCCCAGGATCCTGGAAGACCACGCAGAGCCGGGCAAGCGGCTGGCGGGTCGTGGCGTCCCAGACCTCGACCAGACCGTGAGGCCTGCGCGGAATGCGGTAATACTTGTCGCCGCTCCTGACGGTGAGGACATCGTACTGGCAAAACTCGTGAAATTCCTGGGGCTCGACCACGCTCCGCACCAGCTCAGCGGCGACGAGCTCGGGAACGCCCTGTTCATAGGTTGACGAGTCGATCGCCATCGGCTCGACTTCCTCGGTGGGCAGGGGGGTGCTCTTGCCCTCGATCACGCGGAGGATTTCGCAAGTAACCATTCGTGCATACCCAGCGCGAAGGGCGGGGCTGGCGATCACGAGCTGGGGGAAGGAGGCGGCGACGCGAACGACCTCGTGCGCGAATTCCGAGGCGGCCCGCTGGAGCTTATCCATCCAGTATCGCGGCATGCCCGCCCGGTCGCTCTCGGTGTATTTGAAGGGGTATGGGCCGACATTGGGGACGCGGATCTCGGTCTCGCTGGGCCCCCGCGCGCGGGCTCGCAGGACGGTGTCATATGAATCCTCGCCGTTGACGAACCGCTCGGCCGCGTCGGAGTGGGGCGCGCTCTTG
>JAKBAP010000411.1 GCA_021808995.1 Planctomycetota bacterium
GAGGGCGACCGTGGGCGTGGGCGTGGTCACCGTCACGCGAGGAGGCAACCTGACCACCGCCGTCACGGCCAATTTCTCCACCAGCGGTGGCACGGCCGCGCCCGGTATCGATTACACCCCGGTCTCCGGAACCCTGACCTTCCTCGCCGGACAGAGCCAGGCAAGCTTCACCGTCCCCGTCCGTTCCGACCCGACCGCCCCCAATCCCAGCGTCGGCCTTGTGCTTTCAGGCACCACTGGGGGCGCTGTCCTGGGATCGATCGCGACCGCCTCGCTCACGCTCGTCGAAACGCCTCCCGTTCCCCCCTCGCCCGCGATCGTCTCGGAACAGCTCACAACCAGTTCCAGCGGTATCACCGCCATCGTCCTCGGATTCAGCGAACCGCTCGACCCCACGCGCGCCCAGGATCTGGCGAATTACGGCTATTTCCTGATAGTCGCCGGACCTGGAGGAAGCTTCCGGGCGTCGGATAGTTATGTTTCACTGGACCAGGCGGTCTACAACCAGGCGGCCAATACCGTCACGCTCTCGCCATCGGCCCCCCTGCCCTTCGATAATCTCTACGAGCTCACCGTCAACGGCCACGCGAATGCTTATATCAATGTCGGGCTTGAGAACCCCGCCGGAGCCCTCCTCCTGGGTTCCGACGGCGTCCCCGGCGACCCCTATGTGACCACGTTTGGCGCCGGCTCGCGCCTGGTCTACACCGACGCGACGGGCAACCTGGTGAATCTCGCGATCGCTCACGGCGGGATGATCCAGCTCGAACGATCAAGCGGCGGCACGGTCACGAGCCTAGAGATCCTCGGCCCCACCACGCGGAAAAGCACCCTGACCGGCTCGGTCCACCGCCAGTTCGGATCCTCCGGGCGAACCACGCTCCCAGACATCGTGGGCGCGCCCGTCAAGATCAAGCTCAGGAAGCCCGCCTTCCAGGTCGGGCCCTCGCGACCGAGCCTGATCCTGGCCCGTCGCCCATACCACGCTCGACCGGCCCTTGAGAGTTTAGCCCCCCACGCGCGCGCCAATCGCGCTTTCGCGATCCTCCCCTCCGACGTTATTCACCCTCGGCGGAAAGCAGCCGATCGAGCAAGATGGGGTTGACCTTCCCCCGGAACCGAACCTTGCCATTGACCACGATCACCGGAACCTCCGCGTCGTAGAGGGTTTTCAGGTCGGGAACGGTATCGACATCAACGATCTCAACCGTGAACCGGCGTCGCTCCCGAGCCTGCGTGAGTGTCTTCATCGCTTGTTCGCAACAGCCGCAGCCCGTGCGTGAATAGACGATCACGACCGCGCCCGGGGTTGCCTTGGGACGATCGAAAAGGCTGGCGATCAGTGTTTTCATGGGTATTACGCCTCCTTGTGATCGGGGAGCGCGCGGACCTGGACGAGGTTGTCGAAAAACGTCGCCCCGCCTCCGAAATCCGTGAGGGCCGATGGGGTGGTGCTGTTGACGTTCGAGCCGCCTGGCGTGAGCTTGTTCCAATAAATCCCCGGCGCGACGGCCACGCCGGGCCGTACGTTGCCGGTGAGGGCGACGCGGGCCTGGAATCGACCTCGGTCGTTGTAAACCTCGACCCAGCCGCCGTCCGAAAGCCCCCGCGCTTTCGCGTCCTCGGCGGCGAGCTCGATCGTAGGATCGCCCGCGGCCCGGCGATGGCGCTCGGAATTGGCGAAGGTCGAGTTCATGAACTGGGACCGAGGCGGCGACAAGAGCTGGATCGGATAGCGGCTCGCCAGCTCCGGCCGGGTTCGCGGGTCCTCGAGCGGCGGTGTATAGCACGGCAACGGGTCGAAACCATCGGTCTTCATGCGCTCCGAGTAAAACTCGCACTTGCCCGACGGCGTGGGAAAAACCCCCTCCGCGAACGGGGCGTAGTCCAGCGGAACATTCAGCCGAACCGAACCCTCCGCCTGGAGCCGTTCCAGGGTGATCCCCTCGACGCTCGGCCCCCCCGCGAGCGCCTCCCGCATGAGCGCCTCGTCGTCGGGGAAAAGCTCGCGCCCGAATCCCATTCGCAGGGCAAGCGCCCGAAAGACGTCGTTGTTGGACCGGCACTCCCCGCGGGGCGCGATCGCCGGGGTGTTGTACATCACGTCGTGGTGCCCGTATGAGCCGTGCAGGTCGACGTGCTCGAGCTGGCTGGTCGCCGGCAGGACGATGTCCGCATAGTCGACCGTGTCGGTCGCGAATTGCTCGTGAACGACGGTAAACAGATCCTCGCGCTTAAGCCCGCCGAGCACCTTGGCCTGATTTGGGGTCACGCTCGCGGGGTTGGAGTTATAAACATAAAGCGCCAGCACGGGAGGGCCGTCGAGCTCGCCGGCGAGCGCCTCGCCAAGCTGGTTCATATTGACCAGGCGGGTTCCCGGTGGCGAGAGGTCGGGCCGCGCGAGCCGCTCGGCGGCGAAGTCATAGGTTCCGCTGGTCGACAAGAGCGCCCCGCCTCCAGGATAGCGCCACGCGCCATAAAGCGCGGGCAGACAGGCGATCGTCCGCACGGCCATGCCCCCGCCGTGGTGCCGCTGGAGCCCGTAATTGAGCCGGATCAGCGAGGGAAGTTCAAGCGCGAGGCGATGGGCCAGGGTCGTGATCGTCTTCACATCGACCCCGGTGATGGCCGCGACCTGGTCGGGAGCGTACTCGGCGAGCACGCGGTCGCGAAGCAGCTCAGCGCCGACGACCCCCATGGCGAGGTATTCCGGGTCATCCAGTCCGTCTCGCCAGATCACGTGCATGAGGCCCAGCGCGAGCGCGGCGTCGGTCCCGGGCCGGGGCTGGATGTGCCAGTCCGATCGCACGGCCGTGGGGCTCCTGTAGGGGTCGATGCAGACCAGGCTCGCGCCCTGCTCTCGAGCCTTGATCATGAGGCTCCAAAGATGGCTGTTGGTATGGGCGGTGTTCGAGCCCCAATTCACGATGAACCGGCACCGGGGGACGGCCATCGGGTCGGCCCCCAATCGCCCGCGCCCCATCGTGTATTCATATCCAGCCCCCCCCGCCGACGCGCAGATGGTTCGATCGAGCTTGCTCGCGCCCAGGCGATGAAAAAAGCGACGATCGAGGCTGCTCGATTGGAGCTTTCCCATGGTCCCGTAATAGCTATGCGGCAGGATCGCCTGGGGACCAGCGCCCGAGCGCGCGATCGCGGTGAACCGCTCGGCGATCGTGTCGAGCGCATCGTCCCACGAGATCGGCTCGAACCGTCCCTCCCCCTTCCGCCCGACCCTGCGGAGGGGCCTGAGCAACCGGTCAGGACTATACACGCGGTCCAGGTAACGGGCCATCTTCTGGCAGAGAAACCCGCGCGTGAAGGCATGGTCGGGATCCCCCTTGAGCGCGACGGCCTTCTGTCCCTCGACGGTCACGAGCATCGAGCACGTGTCCGGACAATCGAGCGGGCAAACGCTTTTCACCGTGGTCGTCTCGGCCGTCGCCATCAGATTGGGCTCCTTTCGCTCGAGTTCTCCAGATTCTGCACCATTTTACCATTTCCGACCCCGCGCGTCGTGGACGGGTTCGGGCCGCTTGAGTTCTAAAAAAACTTGCCCGCTCTCTTGACTCCGAGACCTTTCGGTGGTCAACTCATCGAGTCATCAAGGCGTGGGCAATCGAACCTCTGGCTCTTCTGGTCGCGGAGGGCTTATTTCATGACCTATACGCCCCCCCCGCGGTTTGCCGGCCTTGCCATAGGAGCATTTGCTCTTCTGCTCATTACCGCCGTTCCGGCGGTGGTTGCTAATTGGCCTTGGAGATCCACGGGTCGGGGAGTTGATTCCGGTTTCGCCACGGGATCGTCGATCCAGGTGCCGGCTTCGGTTGCGATCGGTGTCGTCGAGCCTGGTTGCGTGGGACGCGCGGAGATTGTGATCGCGAACCCTGGCGGCTCAGCGGTCGCTGTTGAGCGCATCGAGTCAAGTTGCGAGTGCCTGAGTGTCGACCCTCCCTCACTTCGTCCCGGGCCAGGCGAGTCGCGCGTGCTCCGGGTCGTCTTCGACTCCTCGCGTGAGCCGGACTTCGTTGGCGAACTGGGCATAGACGTGACAGCCCGCGTGGCAAGCGGGACCATTTCGTTTCGAACCATGGTCGACGTGGAGGTGGAGTCGCCACGGACAGATGGAGTGCCATTCGACGATTCGAACGTGTCGTCTCCTGTCCGCGCTCTTCGCCTCGGCGGCTATCTGCCTCTTAACGATCGCGCTGACCTTGGTTGGTGGGGCCGCTCTCGCCGACCAGTCATTGACCGTGTCCTGCACCTACTGTACGGGGTGCGAATGGAGCAAGACGGATTCCCAGTGTGAGCCAGCCTGTAGTGGCTGTCTCCGCACCACTTGTTATTGGAGCAGGGACGGGGATCTCCGCGGCTGCATCCAGTGAGATCACTTTACGTGAGACGGCGAGATCGCTTCTTCGTGGTTGTTGATGCGGCCGAGGGACCTGGTCCCTGGGTCGACCACGCCCGCCAGCGAAATTCCGCTCAAAGTCTGGGTTCGTCGCTTCAACCGCCGGACCCAGTTTCCGACCAGAGTTTCTCGTACTTTTTGGCACGAGGTTCCACGTGAGTAGGTCGGCAATTGTGGGGACGTTTGCGCTCGTGATCGCTTTCCGCGCCGTGAGCGCGGATACCGACCTCAAAGCGCGCGTGATGAATGAATATCCATCCGCGCTCGCGGACATGGAATCGATTCTGAGCCACTGTCGCGGTTCCGCCG
>JAKBAP010000412.1 GCA_021808995.1 Planctomycetota bacterium
GAGTCGTTGCCGACGAAGTCGTCCATCGTGTGCGGCGGCTCGATGAACTCCACCAGACCCCTCGCCTGGCGTTCGATGAGTCGTTTCTTGAGCAGTTTCAGGTTCCCGGCCTCAAGAGTCCGGCCCAGGCCCGCCGCCTGCGAGAGCAACCGGTCGAGATTGACCAGGTTGAGCCCCCCCGTCAAATCCGCCAGCCGGAGGGCCGTGAAATCCCCATGAGCAACAGACGCTGGGTGCGCCACGATGAATTCCGCGCGCTCGGCAACGGTGGGCATCGCCGCCTCGAGCGTCCCGACATGCGCGCTCGCGGTCAGCCGCTCGTTCAATTCCGCGAGCTGGTCGCAGAGCAGGCAAAACGCGATGTTGCACTGCTTGATATAGGGATTCCGAGCCCACGACGTCAGCCGAGCCAGTCGCGCTCCCTGCGCGCCCGCGAGCTGGGCGAGATCGGCCGAGGGGATCAAGAACTGCGCCTGCTCGATGATCACTCCCAGGCTCAAACGTCGCGCCGGATCGTCCGTGAGCAAGATTTTCCGCGCGAGCTGTTCGATCAGGGCAAGCGCCAGCTCGGGGTCGCTGGGCCAGGTCTTGGGCTCGCCGATCGCCCCGGAAATCCGCGAGATCATTCCGCGCAGGCGGTCGCCGTCGCTCGCCGCGAAAACGCGAAGGCCCTGGCTCGGATCGTGGATCAGGACGACATCCCAGCCGCCGAAGAGCTGGGTCGCCAGAAACTCGGGAAGGGTGCCATATCGCGTCCCGGGGGGAGCTTCGAGCCGCGTCAGGTCGTCGACATTGCCATGCAACACAAACAGGCACGTCGTCCCGGCGTAATAGAGATCGGCGAATTCGCGTGCCCAGACGGGGTGCCAATCGGGGACCAGGCGCGGGGGGGCGGGCGCGAGTGTCGCCGACGGCTGAGAAGGCGCGGGGCTCTTATCCATGGTCGCTTTCGCGCTCCCTTGGGCCACAGGCCGGTGAACGGCTCAGCCCACCTCGGAAACCGGCGCGAGCGTCTTGATGCCCGGCCCCAGTTCCTTGGTCCCGGGGGTGGTCTTCGCGGTCTCCGGCGTCACCAGACCTTCGTCTTTCTCGAATTCCTTGAGCGCGTCCTCGGCCAGCGTCTTTTCGATGGAAAGATCGCGTTCGATCTCCTCGAGCCCTTCGCCCGAAAGATCCGACGCCACTCGCACCCGCGCCCGATTGCGGTCGATCTGGTCCTGCAAAATCTGTTCGGCTTGGCCAAAATCGGTCGTCACGTTGAACTTGAATTGGCTCGCGAGCTGGGCCATCTCGGACTCGGCCCGGCTCATCTTGAGCTCGGCGTCGTATTTCGAGATCTTGTGCTTGACCTCGTCGAGCTTTTTCACGGCGTGCTGGATCTTGAGCAGGTTGTTTTGATAGGCCTGCTCATGAAGGGCCAGTTGCTTTTCGTTTTCGCCCAGGTCTTCCTTGGCGCGTCTCAGATCCAGCGCGAACCTGGCCGCCGTCTCGCGATCACCGGAGTTCAAGAATGCCTTGATCTTGGCCTCGATCAGAGCCACTTGCTTGCGCTGGCCGTCGACCTGGCGCTGAACCCGCTCCACCAGCGCTCGATACTGGGCCAAGCCTTCCCGCCCCTCCTTCATTTGCTCGATCGAGCGATCATATTCGTATTGCATCTCGGCGATCGGATCCGCGCCGCGGATCGCGTTGGCGAGTTTATTGAGCTGCGCGGAGATTGCATTCCAGATCTTGCCAAGAATCATGACCCAAACCCTCTCTTCACGGTGATCGCTCTTTCGGATGACGACGTGCCGGCGAACCCGAGAGAGGATGTTAACCCATCACGAGCCGCCTCGCCACGCGGTGGGGTTCGTCATTGGGTGAATTGGACTTTGAGTCGCCGCCTGAGCCTAGGGTTGTCGAGAGCGATGAAGCCCACCTTCGCCGCGCCTCAAGCCCTGGGCGAGAGTCACCGGTTTCATTCTACCCGTGAGGCGAATGCTTTCGCGCGGGCAAAACGGGATTGTCCGACACTCTCCGAGCCACCTGACTTACCAGCTTCCTTGACCGTCGTCGCTGGTCCACGAGCCCGCGCCCGATTCGCCGTCGGGTTCGAGCGGGGCCTCGCCGGCCGGGGCCGAGCCGGTCATGTGACCGAGGATCGCCGAGGCCGCGGCCACCGCCGCGATCGTGCCCACGCTCACGCCAGTGCCGGGTCCCGATCCCCCTTGCCATCGCGTGAGGTCGGCCTGTTGTCGCATTCGCCGCCACATCGCCTGCTGAGCCGCGAGGTTATAGGCCTCCTGAATGGTCCGGTTGGCGACGCCGGCTTGTTCAATAGCCTGTTCGTATTCTTGGTCGTTCATGAGCCGCCGAGCCTGGTCGAGCGCGGACTCCGCGGCCGCGCCGTCGACGGCGACCCCCATTGAGAAATACGCCCTCGACCGGTTGATCGAGCTCGTGGCGAGGTCGATTTCGCTTCGCGCCTGGGCGGCCAGCCGCAAATCCTCCCGAAAGAGCTGTTCGGCTCGGTCGAGATCCTGAAGAGCGCCCCGGACGGCCTCGAGCATTCGGGCTGATTGGCCTCGGGGTGCCGCGAGGTCGATTCCGACCTGGTCGAGCGCGGACTCGGCGGCCTGGAAGTGCTGATTGGCCGCGAGCCGGTCTTCCTGGCGGCCCGCGAGCCGCCCGCGAAGCTGGTCAGCGCGGATTCGGGCGGGGGCGAATTCCGCGGTGAGCTGGCCGTGGGTGTTGACGTCGGTCTCGGCCTGCGAGCCGGCGATGGCCAGGTCCTCGATGGCGCGTGAGATCCGCTCGCGAAGCCGCGGCCAATCGGGACGAGCCCGCTCGAAATCCGCCGCGATCTCGTGAGCGGCGGTCGTCGCCTTGGACAGGCTTGCCTCGGCGATCTCGCCGACGATCGTCGCGTTCGTCTGGAAAAACGCCTGGACCTCGCGTGAGCGATCCTCGAGTTCCCGCTTGAGAGTCTGGCACTCATCGCGGGCGGTCTGGAGCAGGCCAAGCTGCTCGCCGAGCCCCGAGAGCAGCCGCAGAACGATCTGTTGCCGCCGCGCCAGCTCTTCCAGCAGACGTCGCGCCTGAAGATAGCGCTGGGCCTCGGGCGACGCGGAATTCGCCGCCTTGGCGACTTGGTCGTCAAAGGTCGCGATCAAGGCCCGGGCCTGCTCGAGGTTCTTGGCCACCGCGCGCCACGATTCCGGAGCGAACTCTTGCTCGAGCCGCCTGAACGACGATTCCGCCTCTGGCCGCGCCACCCGAAGCCGCTCGGTCTCGCGCGGGCGAGCCGCCAGCTCGGTCACGCAAAACGCCTTGGCCTTGGTGACCTCCTCGATCGTCGCCTGGGCCTGATCGAGCATTGTTCGCGCTTGCTCGAGCTCGCGCTGGCCCTTCTCGGGCTCGCCTTCCTTGAGCGCGGACGCGACCAGGGCCAGATGGTCGGCCGCCTCGCCCAGGAAATGGTCGGGATTGCCGCCATCCTCGGACAGCGAGAGCCCTCGGGAACGATGCTCGCTCGTTTGTTTCTTGACCTGGTCCAGTCGGACGGCGTCCTTGGCCATTTCTCCCTGGAGGGTGATCGTCAGCCGCGCGCGGATCGTCAGGGCGTTCGACCGCGCGGCGAGCCGCTCCAGGAGAGGCTTGGTCCCGATGGGGTCGGGGGTGAGGCACGATTTCAGCCGGGCGGCCTCGACCTTGACCTCCTCGAGCTCTTCCTGGAAGGGGAGAATCGGCAACCCGATCGCCTGAATCCTCGCGAATAGCTCGGCGAGGGTCGGGATGGCGGTCTCGATGGCCGCCGCGACCTCCCGGGCCGCCTCGTGTGCCTGGTCAAGGCGATCCAGCTCGGCCTTGCATGCCAGCGCGTCCGTTTCGATCGGGTCAAACGCCGCCTTGTGATCGAGCAACGGTTGAACTTGCTTGAGAGTCTTGTCGTCGAATGAGGAGCCGGCCTTGGCCGCGAGCTTTTGCCCCTTGTCGAGCGATTCCATCGCGGCCAGCCAGCGATCCCAGAGCCTGGCGAGCCGATCCTCGAGCGACGTGAAAAGCGCGAGAGTCTCTCCCATGCTCGGAGCCTGGAAATCAGGGTCGGCCTTGGAGAGCCGCTTGAGGCGATCCTTGAGCGCGTCGAGCCGGTCCATGACCTCGACCGAGCGCGCGCGATAGTCCTTGACCCGCCGTGCCAGTCCGATTTTCGCCTGATGACGCCCGCGCCAGATGACGATCCCCACGACCACCGCGGCCGCGAGCACGATCACGAGCAGGCCAGTCACGAACGAATGGCCCTGGGACGCGGCCACCGGGAGAGTAGCCGGGACAACAACGCCGGGAAGCGTGGTCGGCCGCGTCGTCTCGACTGGCCCAGGGACGTGGGGCGCGGGGGGGGCGGCGGACTTGGTGGTCGTGCTCGGGCTTGTTCGCTCGCGCGCGGCGATCCAGTCCCCAATGCCCTCAAGCAAGGCCGTGATCGCCTGGGGGTACTGATCTTGCTTCGCCAGCGGCACGAATCGAGTCTGGATCAGCTCGCGATCAATGGTCGCCCCGCGGAGCCCGAACCGCTCGCGCAAGGTCGAACCCGGATGCACCGCCAGCTTGCGATCCTGAATCGCGATCACGGTCACCACCGAGCGCTCGTCGTCGAGTGGGATCTTCTTGTCGGACGCCTGCCGTCGCCAGGCCCGGTAGAGGTCATCGACATAGTCGATCGCCGCGTTCGGCCCC
>JAKBAP010000027.1 GCA_021808995.1 Planctomycetota bacterium
TCGCCGAAACCCACGGCACCGGTGGTACCGGAGGGGCGGGGTTTCCATTCCCGTATGTCTATGAAATCCCCGCGTCGACCCGCGAGCACTCCGACGTGTTCGTGAACGCCGGCACGCAACGGGCGTTTCGCGCGCCCGGCCATCCGCAGGCCTGCGCGATCATGGAATCGGCGATGGACGACCTGGCCGACAAGCTGGGGGTCGATCCGCTGGATTTTCGGATCAAGAACCTGCCTCCGGGCGATTTTCGGACTCCGGTCTACGAGGCCGAGGTCGCGATGGGGGCCGAGCTCATCGGCTGGCGCGAAAAGCGCAAACCGCGTGGGCAAACCGGCACCGGCGCGATTCGTCATGGGATGGGCATGGCCCTCCATCAGTGGGGCGGTGGTGGCGCTCAAGACAAGAAGGTCTCCTGCACGATCAGCCCGGACGGGTCGGTGGAGCTCAAGAGCGCGACCCAGGACATCGGCACCGGTGCCCGGACCGTTCTCGCGATCATCGCGGCCGAGATTCTGGGGCTCAATCCGACCGATATCATCTCGAACATCGGCAATTCAACCTTCCCGCCGGGACAGGCTTCCGGGGGGTCGACCACGACTCCGTCGATGTCCCCGCCGTGCTATGACGCCGTGACCAAGGCCCGCGATGAGCTGTTCAAGAAAATCGCGCCGGCGGTGAACGCGACGCCCGATCAACTGGCCCTCAAGGAGGGAAAGCTGCTCATCAAGGGCGAGCCGGCGATGTCGTGGAAAGACGCCTGCCGCAAGCTCGGCATGGCGACCGTTTCCGAGATGGGGTCGTTCCTGCCTGGGCTTTCCAGCGTCGGCGTCGGGGGATGTCAGTTCGCCGAGGTCACGGTCGATATCGAGACCGGCGAGGTCCGGGTCAAGAAGATCGTCGCGATCCAGGACACCGGGCTGATCATCGACAAGCTCACCTGGGAGAGCCAGGTCTACGGCGGCGTGATCGGCGGGCTGAACTATGGCCTGTTCGAGGAGCGGGTGATGGACCCGACCACCGGCGTGATGCTCAACGCCGACATGGAAATCTACCGGCTCGCGGGGGCCTCGGACATTCCCGAGATCGTGGTGCGAGCGTATGAACCGGCCGAGCAAAAGGCCCGAGGGGTGATCGGTGTCGGCGAGCCGCCGACGATCTCGACCGCCGCGGCGATCGGCAACGCCGTGTCGAACGCGATCGGGGTCCGTGTCGGTCAGTGGCCGATGTCGCCTCGAAACGTGCTCGACGCGCTGGCCGTGGCTTCCAAAGAAGGGAAGGCGTGAACATGAAAGCTTTCGACTACGCGGCCCCCACCACCCTGGAAGACGCCGTCAAGCTCCTGGACGGGTCTGGCTCGATCCCGCTCTCGGGAGGGACCGATCTGATCAGCCGGATGAAAGACTACGTAACCTCGCCCGAACGGGTGGTTTACCTGAAGGATGTCAAGTCGCTCGCCGGCGTGACCGGCGACGCCAAGACAGGGTTCACGATTGGCGGGGGTGTCCGGCTTTCGGACATCGCGGCCAATCCCGCGCTCAAGGAGGCCTATCCCGCGCTCTGGCAGGCGACGGTTGAGATTGGCTCACCCCAGATTCGCAACATGGCGACCCTCGGGGGTAACCTGCTCCAGCGGCCGCGCTGCTGGTACTTTCGCGCGGGCAATGGGCTCTTGGGAATGAAGGACGGGAAGAGCCTGGTCAAGGCCGGCGACAACCGGTTCCACTCGATTTTCATGACCGAAGGCGACGCTCTTTTCGTGAGTCCCTCGAGCCTGGCGGTCGCGCTGGGAGCGCTGGGCGCGACGGTCACCCTGGCCGGGCCCAAGGCCGAGCGCACGCTCAAGATCGAGGAGCTTTATCAAGCGCCCAAGCAAGAGAACGAGAGTGAGTTCACGATCACCCACGGCGAGATTCTCACCAAGGTGACGATCCCGGCCCCGGTTGGTAAGAATGCCTCATACGAGGCACGTCACAAGCAGGCTCAGGATTGGCCGCTGATCCTGGCCTCGGTCAACCTGGGGATGGAAGGCGAGACGGTGAAGAGTGCCCGGATCTTTGTCTACGGCGTCGCGCCGATCCCGTGGAGGAGCGCGACCGCCGAGCACGAGATCGTGGGCAAGAAGATCAGCCCTGAAACGGCCGCCGCGGCCGGCGAGGCCGCCGCGAAAGGGTCGGCCCCGTTATCCATGAACGGGTACAAGGTTCCCTTGCTCAAAACGGTCGTGAAGCGAGCGATCCTCACCTCCGTTGGCAATCGATATTGGGAGGTTTAAGGCCAATGCCCAGCGATCCTCCTGTCCTCAACCAAGCTCAGGTCCCGTGCCGTCATCTCCGGAATAAGGGGATGTACGTCTACACGGACGGCTTTGGGGCTCAGCCGCACGACGATTATGACAACACCCCGCACTGGTGCTTGAAAACCATGACCCAGTTCGGTCCCGACGACGACATGGTCGACGCGAGCGAGTGCCGCCAGACCGGTCGCTCATGCTTCGAGCCGATCTGATCGACCGACCCGGAAAACGGTGCCAAGGGCCGTTTTCCGGCCCTGACACCGTCTTTTGATCGCTGGTCCTTTTCACGTGAGCGAAGGCAACCCGATTCTGGTCACCGGGGCGACCGGGCTCCTAGGCAGCCATCTGGTCGAGCGGCTGGTCGCGCGGGGCGACCGGGTGTGTTGCCTCGCACGCCCAGGGGCCCGGACCGAGTTCCTAGACGCGCGTGGCGTTGAGATTCGATGGGGCGATTTGACCGACGCGGGCTCGTGCGAGCGGGCTCTTGCCGGGGTGTCGGTGGTCTATCACTGCGCGGCCAAGGTCGGCGACTGGGGTTCGTGGCGCGAGTTTCAGGTTGGCTGTGTCGACGCCACACGGATCCTAGCCCAGGCGGCGGCGCGAGCTCGTGTCGATCGGTTCGTGCACATCAGCTCGACCTCGGCCTATGGGCATCCCCCCGATCGCGAGGGCTTGATCGACGAGACGGCCCCGCTCGGTCGGAATATCTGGACTCTCGATCATTACACGAGGAGCAAGGTCGAGTGCGAGCGATTGCTCTGGGGATTGGCGGCGAGCGTGGACTTACCGCTGACCGTGATCCGCCCGAGCTGGCTCTATGGCGAGCGCGACCGCACGACCGCGCCCCGGCTCTCGCGTGAATTCCGCCGCGGACGCGTCCTGATCGTGGGCAAGGGAGACAACCCATTGAGCGCTGTCCACGCGGGGGTGGTGGCCGACGGGGCGATCCTGGCGGCCAACGATCCCGGCTCTCGGGGCGAGGCCTACAACATCACGAACCAGGGACCGATCAGTCAGCGGCGTTTCATGGATCTCTTCGCGGACGCCTTGGGTTGCCCACGGGCGCGTCGGCATGTTCCCTTTCGTCTGGCTTACACGGGGGGGTTGATGCTTGAGCTCCGAGACCGGGCTCTCCGTCGCCGGCAAGCCCCCCGGGTGACCCGCTATGGGGCCTGGCTGTTGGGGCGATACCTGGATTACAGCACCCAGAAAGCCCGCGAGCGCCTGGGCTGGCGGCCCGCGTTGGGCTACGAAGAAGGCATCACCCGAGCCGCCAGTTGGTTTCTGGAAAACGAGGCGAGGGCTCGACAACCCGGTTCGATTCCCTGAGAATCGCGACGAGACCGCGCGAATGGTCGCCAAGCATTGGAGCGACGGTCCTTGGAACAGAGGCTTGTCGACGGCGAGAGTGAGCACCATCACTGATGATTCCAGTTCTGGTTTTTACTCGCTGTGTCAGGGCCATCAATCACGGCTCGCTGATCCGTCGCGAGAGTCGAATGGACAAGGAAGACCCCTTCCAGAACTGATTCCGGGCACGTCTTGGGGAGACAAAGCGCAACTTCGAGATCGGCGGCCGAAACAGTTATCCTGATTTCCGGATGGTGGAGTCGAGCGACGGGTTCGAGCTCAAGGGACTCGCCTACCCGGGCCGAGACGCGAGCTTCGACAGCAACAGCCAGATGCCGACGGGAAGTCGCAATGCGAGGACGATTTACTACGTTTTTGGCCGTTACCCCAAGAAACCCGATGGCGACTCGTATCCCGTAGTCGACCTGGTGGTTTGTCATGGGGACTTCCTCTACGCCAATCGTCAATATGTTCACAAAAATCGAAGCGTTAAAGGTTTCGGTAGCTACGGGGACATCTTGATCCGCAACCGAAAGATGTACGTCGTTCCCACTCCATTCCGGCTGGTGGACGGTGTCGCGCATCGACAGACTTTGATCATGCCGGAATACTTCGATCCGGGAGACGATCTGTTCGCGGTTGGCGATCTTTCCCGAGTCGAATCCCCCAGGGTGATCCTCGGTTATAGCGTCGACCTCAAAACAAACGAACTGTCTCCCGAGACCGCGCCGAATCCCGGCGCGGGGATTGAGCATCGGTTTCGAGCCTGGCGATTGAAGGGCTCAGCCGCCGACCGCGTCACAATGAGCGTCGTGTCCCGTCGGAAACGTGATTTACAATCCGACCACGAAGAGTAGAGGATTAGCTTGAGGCTCATCGAATCCGATTCCTTTCCATTTGAATTTCTTTCGCGTCTCGCGGAGCGTGAAAGCTGGCGTAAGGAAGTCCATCGCCCGATCTACCATGTTCACAAGTGGTGGGCCAAGCGGCTAGGGTCGGTATTTCGTGGACTCTTGCTGGGGGCGGCGCTCCCCGCGGACGCGGATCTTGCCCAGGAGTTTTACCGATCGCGACAGCATCATGGAGAGACAGTACTCGATCCGTTCATGGGTTCTGGAACGACGATTGGAGAGGCACACAAGCTGGGCTTCACGGTGATTGGTCGCGACATCAACCCGGTCGCCGTCGAGGCGGTCAAGACCGCGCTAGGGCCGATGGATCGCGCTCGGCTTGAGTCGGCGTTCCGAGACCTGGCGAACGGCGTCGGACGTGAGCTCCGGGAACTTTACCGTTCGATCGACTCCCGGGGAGAACCGTGCGATGTCCTCTATTATTTCTGGGTGATGCAAGCCACCTGTGCGCGTTGCTGGTATCCCGTCGATTTGTTTCCGTCCTGGATCATCGCTCGCAACGCGTATCCTGACCTACACCCGGAGGTTCAGATTCTGTGTCCCGCTTGTGGTGATATTTTTCCGGGGTTGCAGGGCCAAGGCGAGGCGATCTGCCGATCCTGCGAAGCGAGGTTTGCTCCAAGGCTTGGGGTCGCGAAGGGGGCCAAGGCCGTTTGTCGCGAATGCGGAGAACCATTCAAGGTCCTGGACGCGATCGCCGCGACCGGAAGGCGGCCCGCATACCGATTATATGGCAAGCTCGTTCTCACCAAGCGAGGCGACAAGGAGTATCTGAGGGCAAGCGAATCGGATCTCGCGGCCTATGAAGAATCCGCGGGGATGCTGCGTCTCGCCGTCGCCCAGGGTGAAATCAATCCACCGCCGACGCTTTCCTTGAAACCGGGGCATAATACGCGGCAGGCATTGAACTATGGCTTTATTAGATGGAGCGACTTCTTCAACCATCGTCAGCTCTTCGCCCTCGGGCTACTTCGAAAGGCCATCGAACGGATCGAGGATCGATCGAGCCAGGGCGCTTTGCTCACGCTCTTTTCCGGCGTGCTTGAATTCAACAACATGTTCGCGTCCTACAAGGGCGAGGGGACCGGGGCGGTACGGCACATGTTTTCGCACCACATCTTGAAGCCCGAGCGAACGCCCATCGAAGCAAACGTCTGGGGAACGCCGAAGAGTTCCGGCTCATTTTCCAACCTCTTTCGAAGTCGCCTCCTGAGAGCGATTGAATATCGGGTGGCACCGACGGAGGTCAATGGAAGAATGAAGGCACCGGGGCGAGTTTGCTCGCCGGCTTTCAGCGGACTGGTGGAAACTCATTGTCCCGATGACGGAGTTTACGCCGATCGCGGCATTTACCTCTCTTGCGGCGACTCGTCCGATACCGGACTAGCCCCTGGGAGTGTTGATATGATCATTACCGATCCTCCTTTTTTCGATAACGTTCACTACTCGGAGTTGGCGGATTTTTTTCAGGCATGGCGGCCCGATTCCTTCGGTTCCTGCGTGACAACCCGCCATCCGGCGGAGGTCCAGGACTCGGACCCAGAGGACTTCTCGCAAAAGCTCCAGTCGGTCTTTCGTGAATGCGCGCGTGTGCTGAGCGATGACGGCCTCCTGATCTTCACCTATCACCATTCTCGAGATCAGGGCTGGAGCTCACTGGCGGCCGCGCTGCGGGGCGCGGGTTTTACCGTGGTCAACGCCCACCCGGTCAAGGCCGAGATGTCGGTCGCCACTCCGAAATCCCAAGCCAAGGACCCGATTCAACTCGACATCATCGTCGTCTGTCGCAAGGCGTGCTCCACCACGATGCTCCGGGCCACCACCGTGGACGCGATCAAGTCCGCGAGAGCGAAGGTTTCAAGGCTCGAAGCCGCCGGCTTCAGCCTCTCACGTAACGATCGTAAGATCATCTTCAGCGGTCAGATGCTAACCACGCTGTCGGAGCAGGGTGCGAAGACTGAATTCGGTGATGATGTGGAAGCGGCACTCGAGGCGACCCAACCCGGTTCGAGAGCTTCCAACGAATGGGGAGTTCAGCAAATGCTGTTTGATTAATGGGAATCAAAACGGCGGGTCGACTACGTCGTCGAGTGGTTCAGGGCCGATTGTACCGTATGTTGTCGCGCTTCAAAACGGCACCGGTGGTGGGGCGGCCTTGCCGGGGAGGGCGGCGGGCGTGCCTGGCTGACCGGGGGGAGCGCCCGGGGCCAAGAGGGGGGACGACTCGACCGCCAGGACACAGCGAAAACCCAGATAGGGAAGTCGCTTGTCATAGGCAACGCCATCCCGCGCCCCGAGGTGGAATGTCTTGGAACATCCCTTGACCACGAGCTGCCCTGACCGAGGCCGGGTGCTTGGGCCGGTCGGATTGTCGAGCGTGCGATTGGCCATGACGCGATAGTATTTGGGGTCGTACCAGTCCTTGGTCCATTCCAGGGCGTTTCCCGCCATGTCGTAGGCGCCGTAGGGCGAGAGATCCTGGGTGAAAGTCATCACCGGATCGATCTGGCGAAAGGCGCGGGGACGCGACCACTTGGCTGGATCGTTACCCCAGGGATGCGGGCGCCCGTCAAAGGATCTCGCGGCGAGCTCCCACTGGGCCTCGGTGGGGAGCTGCTTGCCGGCCCAATCGGCGAACGACTTGGCGTCGTTGGCGTTCACGCGGACGACGGGAAGGTTTTCGTGATCGTCGCGGGATTCGTCGGTGAGCCACTTTCCAGGTGGGTTGCCCTTGTATCGGGCCTCGATCAGAAAGGCGCGAAACTGGCGGTTTGAGACTTCGTGCTGGTCGACGTAAAAGGTCGAGACGCGGGCCGAGACAACCGGGGTTTCGGCGGGAGAGTCGTCACCCCCCATCGGGACGGTCCCGCCCGGGACCAGGACCATGGGGGCTCCGTCGCGGTCTCCGATGATCAGCTTGGGCCAGCCAGATTCGTCGACCCCCTGGTTCAAGTCGGCCTTGAACCCCGCCGGAAGCGGACGAGCCGCCACGACCGGGGCTGGGGCCGGGTTGGCCGAGGACGTCATGACCTTCTCGCTAGGGTTCGCCGGTAAGACGAGGGCGGCGCTGCCTTGCTTGGCGGCGGCCTGTTCGGGCGTCACCGAGACAATCGCCGGGGGTGGAGCGGTCTCGGCCTTGGACGGCTCGATCGCGCCAGGGCTTGCGACGACCGACGGCCCCTCGAGAAACAACGGGAGATTGCTCTTGGGCCGGGCGAGCGCGGTCGCGGCGTCGGCCGCGGTCGGCGTGCCCTTATAAGCCTTAACAATGCGCGTGAGCATCTCGACCGCTTGGGCTGTCTGGTCTTTCTTGGCGAGTTCGTGCGCCCGGTTGTACATAAACCGTGCTTCCTGATCCAGCGAGGGGGGGATCTCGGGCGATCCCTGGGTCGCGCCTGGGTCATCCTGCACGACGATCGGGCCCGGGTCGTAGAGGAAGACTCGGTACGTGATCCAGACCATCATGACGATCACGACCACGATTGACCCGCCCACCATGAGCCGCGCACGCCGACGCGACTCGATCGTATCGAAGGCCGGGGTTTCCTCGACCAGGACCCGTTTTCCGTCCTTGCCGCCGCCAGCGGGTTTTTCATTCCTGGACTTGGTCGATTTGGGCTTGGGCCTGCTGGGGGGTTCGACGGGCTTGGCCTTGGCGGGGGTTTCGGGATCTTCCCCGTCGTCCTCGGGCTCGGTCTTCCACATCCGGGGCAAGGGCACGACCGCCTTGCTCGGAGCAGCGGGCTTTTCTTCCCGAGGCATTTCCTCCGAGGGCGGTTCGTCCGCGATCGGATAAGTCCCGGAGGATGTGTCTTCGGCCATGCGATGAGACCCCCGATGACAAGCTTGGAATGAACCGCGATCCGGCCGACGCGATCAAGTCCACCCCATCAGCCTATCGCCACGAGCGGCCAAGGTGCAAGCCGGACGATCCGCCTTGCCGCGGTCTCGCGGCCTACCCCAGACCCGCGGCGGTTCGTCGCCGACGATGCCGCCGGAGTGGCGCGACACATGGAAGAGTCGATGCGAAGTCGTCCAGCCCGGGTCATTCATCAGACCGCGAGAAAAGGATTGAAGGTCACGAAGGCCGAGATCGACCAATCAGCGGTCGTCTCACAAGAGGGTGTATGTTCGCCGGTCGCGAAGCGTGACCTCGCGGAAGGACGCGCGAAGCTCGTCGTAGGTGATCGCCTTGGTCGTCTCTCCCTCAGTGATCCTGGGCACGACGCGAAAGATGTAAATCGTCTGACCGACGCGATCGATCGCGTTTTCGAACATCGCCAGGGCGCAGACAACGGCCAAGAAAAGAACCACCGACCGCGCCATGCCAAAGTACTCGTGATGGCGAGCGCCGTTCGCCGTGATGAAATCCATCCCCACGTGCCACTCGCTTCGATAAGCACGCGACGCACGCGCGTAATCCGTCTTGGCGTTCGAGAGCCAGACCGGAAACGACGCCAGCAGACGCACGAAAGGAGGGTTCTCTCGGTAAAGATAATGGTATCCGGTCTCCCAATAACTCACGCCGACCGGAACATGCCCGTACTCATCGACAAGGACGGGGTTGGAGCGAATGCACTCGCTCGCCAGCACGACGAAGCACGCCACCAAGGCCAGAAAGACAACCGCGTGACGCCTCTCGCATATCCCGCCCATGCTTAACCCTCCCTTTGACGACGAGCCTCGGGCCTGGAACTTCGCCGCCGTCATGGATTTCGCGTGAGGCGACGGCAACCGCTCGATGCCCGGCCGCTCAACGGCTCGCGACAGGCGCGTAGCGGACGACGTGGATCTTGAGAGCGGGGCGCCCGACCGCCGTTGTCTCAACCTCGACAGCGCTGTCGACAACGCTCGGGGCGTCGGGCTCGGGCGAGACGGTGACCTCGCGGGCCGAGCTGACGACCGCCTTGACGCCCTTGGGCGAGCTCAGAACCTTGACCAGCTCCACGGCCTCATCCGGGCAGCGGAGAAACACCCGAATCGACCGCGTCCCCAGAGTCACCCGGTCGGGAGCGGATGAAAGGTAGGGGTTTCGCTTCCAAACCAGGGGAACCTCTCGCAGAATCTTGCCGCTGGGATCGGCCACGGCGACGACGGCCTTGCGCTCCCCGAGATCCCGATCCTTGAGTGAAAGGGTGTAAGGTCGCTTCCTCGTACGAATAGTCGGCGGACCCGCCCACGCTGCCGGTGACGACCGCGCCCTTCTGAACGCCGAACTCGGCGGGGAACTTGAGCTCGAATTGGGTCCGAGAAGGGCCGTTCTTGTAGATCGCCCGGTGGACCAGCCCAAACGTCCAATCGCCGTCCTCGTAGATCCCGACGTTGCTCGCCGAGTCCGGTTGAAACTGGTGGCTGACCAGGGTGTAGAACGGCGCCACCACCCTCACGACGCCGTGATCCGTCTCGAGCGCGAATGGCGAATACTGGGGACTGGTGTTGGGCGAAATCGACATCTTGACCTGGGCGACGAAGCCTTTCCCAGGCTTGACGACGACCGGCAAGTTGGATTCGTCGACCTTGCGGCACGTACAGCCGCCGTCGATTTTCAGGACGCGAACGTCCTGGTTCCCCTCGTTTCGGACGACCATGGTCATCGGCAGCTCGTGGGTCGAGGGGTCGATGTAAGCCACGGGCTTTTCATAAGCCGCCGTGATCTTGAGGACCGGCCTGGAGATCTTCCCGCATCCCGACAAGCCGGCCAGGCAGACAAGCAGCAAGGCCGCGGCGATTCCCTTGCGCCTCTTGCGCCAGAAGAGGAAGAGCCAGGCCACGACGACGGCCGCGGCGGCCGCGATCAAGAACGCCCGCCAGCCTGACGAAGTCTGATCCAGCTCGTGCAATTCGTCGGAGTCGATGTTGCGGAGGCTCATCGTTTGCGGAGTCGTCAGCTTCTTTCCGAGGAGCGACCGGATGTCTCTAATGGTCAAGGTCGACTTGGACGACGGCCGGGCGACGCCCCCTCCCACGCCCATGACCGAGTGGACGCCGGCAAGCTCCTTGAGAGCGACAGGCCCGGTGATGTCCTTGAAGTTCAAGGTGCGGAAGTGACTCATACCGACCTCGGATGCCGGTGGGCTAATGTCGGTCTCTTCGTTATAATTGGGAAATCTCGCCTGAAAACCGTGAACGAAGAAGGACACTTGATACCAGTCGGTCGGAATGAACCCGCCCGCTTTACAAGGTCGAGCTTCCATCATGTAAATCTCCCTGACTGACGCCACATCTCCTGCTTTGAAGTAGGCAAAGCCCCTCACGACCCGCGGAAGGTAGCCCACCGACGGGTCATACGAGACCTCGACCCTCTCGAAGTCCTTCGCCGCGGACGTCTCACGTTCGTAGATCTCGACCTCGGTCGGTCGGCCGCCCCTCAGAGCTTTGTGACGTTTGGGTTCGATTTGGCCGAATGCCTTGAGAATGTAAGGAAATGCGCTGAATCCCCAATGGAAAGGTCCCCTACCCGGTTGGAGATACCCCAGCTCGCGTTCCGGAACCTCGGCTGTGATGACCTTCCAGTCGGGGTCGCCCCCGCTCCTTCTTTTATGTGGATGCTCGATATGCCCACAGAGGAGTTCGCCGTCCCAGAGGAACTCCGACTTGGGAACAAAGTCGATGTTAAAGTAGACCTTATTGCTTTCCTGTCTCAAGGTGTCCTTGCTGGCCCGCTCGAGCACATCCTCGGGCGAACTGAAGTTGAAGTACTCGACCCTCCCGTCGCAGGCCCATCGACCAGTGAGCCTGGTATCGGGATTTTCCACGTAGTTTGGCTGTTGGCCAAGTCGGAGACGGCCGACCGGTTCCTTAAGATCGCCAACGGTAAAATCGAACTCGAGCTCGACCTTGATCGAGGAATAATTCGCACGAAAGGCGTCGAGCGGACCCGGTTGCGTCCGCGCCAACGCGAGAAATGCAAATGCCACCCACATCTCAATCCACCCTTTTTGGTTTTATGATCAGGTCTATGTGCACCTTGCGGTTTAGCCGCGAAACCCCCTCCGGGCCGCCGCTTGCAAAGCCGGAAGAGATGACGAAGCAATCAATTGGAGGCCTGAGTGTGAATCCGCTCCAAAAAGCCGGGATCGTCCGGCTCGCTCGGAGTTTCCCGTGACAATTCCCGGTTGGAACTCAGACGATCCCGCGTGGCACCTGATCAGCAGGGATTTGAGCCAGTCGCCGCCTTGCAATCCTGCCAATACCACTTGGTCGTGTCAGTGCAGGCATTGTACTGCGGGCAGTTCGGGTTGCCCGTCGCGCAGTACAGCATGGCCCCACACTGGGCGGGGCTTGGGTGCAAGACATCGTGGAAAGGGTAGCGGGAGTGCTGCACCTCGGCCAAGTCTTGGAAACCGACATCGAGAAATAACCCTCGGTGTACTGCTTCCCTTGGATCCAGCACGTGTAACCGGGGCCGGTAGGTGCGCAGGTCTTGTAGGTCAAATAGCTGCACGCGTTGTTCGCATTCCACAGGCAGTAATTGGGGCCCCCCGAACAGGGGCCAGGGCCCTGCCCCCGAAGCGGCCTGGCCCAGGAAAGCAGGAACGCGAGCCCGAAGACGAGCACGGTCGGCACCGCGAGCCAACCCGGCGAACCCAGCGGTTCCGACCCGAGACTGGAAAGAACCCTGATCTTCTTGAATCGAAGCATGTCGAATCCTCCAATTGACCCTCGAACTTGACAACCCACATTCACCAACCAACCAGCACGCTTCCGACGACGAGACGAGGGACGCGCGTCGCGTCGCATCTCAGGAACCGCGCCTCCACGAAGCGCCGCCCGAATGCCCTCGATCGAAAGCCTGCTTGCTCATTGTCCGCTCCTAGAAATCCCCCGCGTTGTAAGTTCCCAGCGCGGTCCACACTTGAGAATTGATCGAGTTGCTCGCCCACTCGACGTGCCCGTCACCCAGCAGCAGGTTCACCCCGCCCGGGTGAAACGACCGGGGAGGGTGCAGGCCGTACGCGAGGTTGGTCCAGCCCGGCCCGCACGACGGCCGCGGGTCGTTGGGCGGGCCGTTGTGGTTGTAATGGGTGTTGTAGAAACCCGAGAGCATCCAGTACCGACCCGCGTTCACGGCCCACGAGGCTGGCTGAGCCTCAAGGCAGAGCGGGATGAAAATCGCGTCCGAATACACCGGCTGGTAGCTCTCAAACGGCTGTTTAATGTCCCGCAACGGCGCTCCTGGCGCCGTGAAGCTCCCCGCGATCCGCTCGCTCACGAACGCGGTGCGCGAAAGGCCGTCGGTCACGGTCGCAACGCTCGGAAGCACCAAGAACGAGAACGGCCCGTCAAAATACCCCACCCGGATCATGCCCCAGCGGCCGCGATTAAAATGGTACGAGTTCAGATGCCTCTTCTCGCCATCGCTCGGGCACAAGAGAACCGCCAGCCTCGTGTTTCGACACGTGTGATTCTCCAAGGTCGGGGATTCGGGCGTCTCGACCACGTTGAAGGCGAAATTGATCGCCGAGAACAGCGGCTGCTGGTCAAGCTGCGGCAGCATGAACGCGATTTCGGAGTAATTGTCCACGATCGGCGCGATCCCCATATGGCTCGGTGGAAACACGTTATGCACAGAGCAATATGCGTTCATAGCCACGCCAAGCTGCTTCAGATTGGCAACGCACCGCGCCCGCCGCATCGCTTCCCGGCTCCGCTGCACCGCCGGGAGAATCAGCCCGACCAAGAGCCCAATGACCGAAACCACCACGAGGAGCTCGATCAGGGTGAAGCCGCGAACCTTGCAATCCTCGAGGTAGTATCCACCAGTCACGATCTGACCATACGTCTGTCTGGTCTTCGCGCGCATCGCTGGTTCCTTGTCGACTCAAGAAAAAACGCGAAGTCGTCCAGCCCGTCTCACTCCAACACACAGCAGCAGGAGCGAGGAATCAATCCCGATGATTCACGCTGAGGATCGGTTGGCGCGCGGAGTACTCGCGACCAGTCGCGCGGGGAAGCCCTCGAATAACCGCTCTCAAAGTCCGCGCGAAGGCGTAACCGAGCGGCAAACGCGCGACACCGTCAAATGGACAAAGGAGGAGTAATGAAAGCTCCTCGGTCAAACGCACTGAAAAGCGGTCCGAATCGACCTATCTCTCTCGTGAAGCGCCACAAGCGAGGATCGAGGATCGAGGATGCACGTGGGGCCTCCGTTTTTGGACGAAGGAAACCTGACCCATTTGACCTTAGGGGATGCGATTCGGATAACTTTACCTCTTGCCTATCGTACAGCCCACGAATTCAAAGTCAACATGTTGAATCGATTTTGTTATTTGTTGTCCCATCGTCTCGGGATCACCCGCTCCGACGGGAGATCGAGTGAGTCTACCCTCCAAGGCCCGGATCGGGCACAATCGGTCGATCGCGAAAGATCCGTCAAAAGGTACGAGAATCAAGGAGCATGATCGACGATGAGGCATCGCAGGTTTGGCAGGCTGGGTTGGTCAGTGAGCGAGATCGGGTATGGGATGTGGGGGTTGGCGGGCTGGACGGGGGCGGACGACCTGGAGACGGCGGAATCGCTCGATCGGTCGGTCGAGCTCGGATGCAATTTTTTCGACACGGCCTTCGCGTATGGCGAGGGCCGCAGCGAGCGGTTCCTGGCGGATCTCGCGAACCGGAAGCCCAACGAGCGCCTCTACGTCGCGACCAAGATCCCGCCCAAGAACCGCGTTTGGCCCTCCCAGCGGGGATTCACGCTCGACGACTGCTTTCCCCCCGACTATATCCGCGAATACGCACACAGGAGCCGGGAAAACCTGGGTCCGCTCGGCATTGACCTGCTGCAATTTCACGTCTGGGAAGACGCCTGGGCGCGCGATCCCCGGTGGCGGGAGGCGATGCTCGACCTCAAGCGACAGGGGATCATTCACGGGATCGGCGTGAGCGTCAACCGCTGGGAGCCCACCAACGTGGTCGAGACCCTGCGAACCGGGCTGATCGACGCGGTGCAGGTAATCTTCAACGTCTTTGACCAGTCCCCCTTGGACGAGCTGTTTCCGGTTTGTCGCGAGCTCGACGTCGCGGTGATCGCGCGGGTGCCGTTTGACGAAGGGAGTCTGACGGGGAACTTGACCAAATCCTCGCGCTGGCCGGTTGGCGACTGGCGAAACACTTACTTTGTCCCCGAGAATCTGAGCGCGACCGTGGATCGGGTGGAGGCACTTCGGCCGCTCGTGCCGCCGGGGATGACGATGGCCGAGCTGGCGCTCCGGTGGATCCTGGAAGAGCCGACGGTGTCGACGATCATCCCGGGCATGCGAAAGCTTGCCCATGTCGAATCCAACTGCGCGGCCAGTGGCGGACCACCCCTGGACGAGGCGTTAATGAAAGCACTTCGATCGCACCGATGGGATCGCTCGCCGACGAAATGGTCGCAATGAGCCGCCAAGGGGAGGGTGGACCTAGACCTTGCGATGCGGGGTGGTGACCGCGTGGCCCCCTTCGGCGAGATCGACGATTGCGTAGTCACCGAAGAGGTTTGGGGCCTCGGCCTGAAGTAGTCTGAGGACGGCGATGGCCAGCCGGCGGATTTCGACGTCGGCGGCCGCGTCGCCACGGGCTTCGATGAAATGGCGAAGCGCTCGGGCATTGGCGGTGATGAAAATCTTGGTCTCGGTCGCGTTCGGTAGGACGCTGCGGGCGGCCTCGCGGGCTTTTTTTCGTCTGAGTGTGCGGTCGGGGATGTCGCTGAAGGTCGCGGCGAGGCGATCGGCGAGTTCGCGATAGGCGACCTGACTGGCCTGCATCGCCTCGAGCCATACGCGATGGAGCTCGGGGTCGGCCGCGATGGCCGCGGGCTCGACGAACGAGCAATCGGATTCGTCAATAAAGCGCTGGCTGAGCTGGGAGAATCCAAAGCCCGCCCGGTGTCGGACAAGCTCATGCGTCAGGCTGCGGCTGATCCCAGTGATCAGCAGGTTAAACACCGCGTGCTCGAGCACGGATCCATGGCCAACCTCAAGGATATGCCCGATGTAAGCCTTATTGCCGCCAGGCCGCGGGCGCTGAAACGACATGTAACAGACCCGCCCGGCGGTCTCGACCAGCCTTTCCGCGGCGACCGAGCTGTCGGTGGACCAGCCCTCGACGTCGTGCTCGCCGAGGAATTCCGCGAGGGCGTCCTCGTCAATCATCTGACGGCCGACCAGGTGAACCTTGGGCTCACGAATCACGTGGAGAGTGGATTGGGTTTCGTCGATGGCCATCCGGGGTCCTTCGCTCGCATTTCGTCCTTGGCCAATCCCAGGGTGAGGTTCCTGACCACGGACTTCGTTATACTAGCTTTGAGCCTCTGGCGACAAGCGAGGCGCGACTGGCGACGATCTTGACCGAGTGACGGCGTCGGGGGCAAGGACGAGCCGCATGCGAAAAATCACGGTGCGACGGACGCTAGACGCCTCGCTGGCCGAGCGCCTCACGGGCGATCTGAACGAATCGCAACGGGCGGCGGTGACCGCGCCGCCAGGCTATCAGCTCATCCTGGCGGGGCCGGGCTCGGGCAAGACGCGGGTGATCGTGCACCGGGTGGCCTATCTGATCGCCACGGGGATCCCGGCTGGTTCGATCATGCTGGTCACGTTCACCCGCCGGGCCGCGCGAGAGATGGTTGATCGGCTCGGGGCTCTCGTTGGCCAGGACGCATCCCAGGTTTGGTCCGGAACGTTTCATCATATCGCGAATCGGCTTCTACGTTCGTCGGCCGAGGTTCTAGGTTACACGCCCCGATTCAGCATCCTGGACTCGGAGGATCAGCTCGATTTGATTCGCCTGGCGATGGACGACGCTGGGCTTTCGGACGCGGGCTCGATGACGCCAAAGCCGGCGGTGATTCGCCGCCTGATCAGCCTGCATGTGAATCTGCGTAGGCCGCTCGGCGAAGTGGTGAGCGAGCAAGGCGAGGCGATCGCGCGCTGGCGAAGTGAGATCGAGGCGGTCGCGGCGGCGTTCGAGACTCGGAAAAAAGCGGCCGATTCGATGGACTATGACGACCTGCTGGTGAACTGGGATCGGCTGGTGCGTGAGTTTCCCGAGGAGCGAGACCGGCAAGCGGGGCGGTTTCGCCAGTTTTTGATCGACGAGATGCAAGACGCCAATAGCCTTCAGGTGGGCGTGGTCGAGTCGATCGCCGAGGCGGGCTCGGGCTGCCTGACGGCGGTGGGGGATGACGCGCAGTCGATTTACGGGTTTCGGGGCGCGAGCGCGGACAACATCCTGGGCTTTCCCCAGCGGCATCCGGGAGCGAGGGTGTTTCATCTGGATGTGAATTATCGATCGACGCCGCAGGTCGTCGCGTTCACGCGGGCGTCGATCCGGAATAACCGCCGAGGGTTTCCCAAGGATCTGGTTTCGGCGCTTCCGGCTGGTCCGATTCCGCTGGTGGTCGCGGCCCAGGACGGCCAGGAGGAGGCGGCCTTCATCGCGCAAGAGATCCTCGAGGGGCGTGATCGCGGGACCGCGCTGTCGCGGATGGCGGTGCTCTACCGGAGCCATCACGACGGCATTTTGATTCAGGGAGAGTTGCTCTCCCGGCGGATTCCGTACATGGTTCGCAGTGGGCAGCGGTTTTTCGAGCAGGCGCACATCAAGGACGTGACGGCCTATTTGCGGATCATCCAGAATCCGCGTGATCTGGCGTCGTGGCGTCGGTTGCTCCTACATCTTCCTGGCGTGGGCGCGGCCACGAGTGGAGCGATCGCCGAGCGCCTGATCCAGGCCCCCGACCCGCTGGCCGCGCTCGAGTCGGCGGAGACGATGGCGCTTGCCCCCTCGCGCGGCAAGGGCTATCTCGCGGGGTTCGTGATGGATCTCAAGCGGGTTCGCGAGTCGGACCCGGTCAAGAATCCGGCGGCGGCGATCACGGCGGTGATGGCGGGGGGTTACTCAAGCGCGATTCGCCTGCTCTACGAGCACGCCGACGAGCGCCTGGCCGACATCGAGCAATTCGCGATCCTGGCCGCTAAATACGACAGCCTCGAGCGTCTGACGGCGAATCTGTTGTTGTCGGGCGACCTGCACGCGGGCGACCTTGAGGGGGATTCGGGCGGACAGGACGCCATCGTCTTGAGCACGATCCATCAGGCCAAGGGGCTCGAATGGTCTCGCGTTTTCGTTCCCCGACTGGTCGAGGAGAGCTTTCCGCACGGGCGGGCACTCGATGAACCGGAGGGAGAGGACGAGGAGCGGAGGATCTTTTACGTCGCCGTCAGCCGGGCCCAGCACGAGCTCATTCTGACCTATCCACTGACGGTCTCGCGAGGCGGGCGGGGGTCGTTTCTCGCGCGGCCGAGCCGATTCCTGCTCGAGCTCGATCCCGGGCTGGTTGAATGGGCCGAGGTCGGCTCGGAGTTCGACCTGGGCGACAGCCCCCCCCGGCCAGCCAATTCCGCTCGCGACCGCTAGAAAGGAACCCGAGATGGAGCGCCTGCTTGCCTTGATTTCGTTGGTTGCCTTGACAGGGCCAGTCGCCCTTGGCGACGACGCGCCGCCCGCGCGACCCGCGCCGTTTCGCATTCAGGTCGTCGATGAAGACACCGGCCGCGGAGTGCCGCTGGTCGAGCTCCGAACCGTCAACCAGATTTGCTTGATCTCCGACAGCAACGGCGTCGTCGCCTTTGACGAGCCTGGGCTCCTGGGTCGCAAGGTGTTTTTCACCATCTCCAGCCACGGCTATGAATACGAAAAAGACGGCCTGGGCTATCACGGGAAGGCGCTCGAGACCACGCCGGGAGGGTCGGCGAAGCTCGTCATCCGGCGGCGAAACCTGGCCCAGCGGCTGTACCGGGTGACCGGGGCGGGCATCTATCGCGATAGCCTCCTGACAGGGGTCAGGGCCCCGATTCACAATCCCATCTTGAACGGCCTGGTGCTCGGCCAGGACAGCGTGCTAACCGCGGTTTATGGGGGGAAGATCCACTGGTTCTGGGGCGACACCAATCGGCCGGACTATCCCCTGGGCAATTTTCACGTGCCGGGCGCGACCTCCGAATTGCCGGGCCATGGCGGGCTCGATCCCGAGATTGGCGTCGAACTTACCTATTTCGTCGATGAAAGAGGCTTCGCGCGCCCGACGGCGGCCATGCCTGGCGAGGGGCCGACCTGGCTCTCGGCCCTGGTCGTCCTCAAGGACAAGAGCCATCACGAGCGAATGTTCGCGGCTTATGCCAAGGTGCGAAAGATGCTCGAGATTTACGAGCGCGGACTGGTCGAGTGGAATCCGCGAACCGAGCGTTTCGAGAAGCTCTCGAAGTTCCCCGACTCGACCGTCGAGGCTGGCGAGCTCCCCGATGGTCATCCCCTGATGGTCCGCGAGGGGGGGGTTGATTACGTTTATTTCGCCAATCCTTATCCGTTTACCCGTGTGCGGGCCGAGCCCGAGCAATTCCTGGACCTCGCCAACTACGAGGCTTTTACGTGCCTGCTGCCTGGGGTCAAGGCAAGCGCTCAGCCCAAGCTTGACCGCGACCGGGAGGGGCGGCTGAGATACGCCTGGCGAAAGGGAGTCCGGGTGCTTCGCGAGGAAGAGCAACGACGGCTGCTGGGGGCGGCCCGGCTGGGGATCGAGGAGGCTCTCATCAACCTGCGCGACGTCGACTCAGGCAAGCCGGTCCGCGTCCACGGGTCGACCGTTTCGTGGAATGATTACGCGAAACGATACATGATGATCGCCGTCGAGGCGGGGGGCTCGAGCTCGTACCTGGGCGAGGTCTGGTTCGCCCTCGCCGAATCGCCCATCGGCCCGTGGCGTCACGCCCGCAAGATCGTCACTCACGATCGCTATAGTTTTTACAACCCCAGGCACCACCCCATGCTCGACAAAAACGAGGGTCGGCTGGTGTTTTTCGAGGGTACGTATACGACCACGTTTTCAGGGAATCCCGCCCCCACCCCTCGTTATGACTACAACCAGGTCATGTATTCGCTCGACGTTTCCAGCCGGTTCTTGGCGTTGCCGGTGGCGATCCGCGACCTTCGTGCCCGGCCTACCGACCCCCAAAGCCTCTCCGCGCGGCCCTGGGTGGGTGGCAATTCGTCGAGCGGCGAACCGGCCCGACCGCCGATCGTCTTTTATGCCCCCGACCGACCCGGAATCGCCACCGTCCCTGTCGTCCTGGGCGGGCCACCCCATGCCGAGCCAGACTTTTACGCACTCCCCATCGACGCCGACGACATCCCGGACACCGTCGCGTTGTTCGAGACGATCGACGCCCGGGGCGAGCGCTCACTCACGGTCGATCCCCCCCCTCCGGGCACGCGAGGGCGGGTCGTCGGGCGGGTTTGGCGCAAGGGCCTCAATGATTTTGAATTCTGAGTTCCAACACCCCGCCGTATCCTCTGAGAGGCCAGAAATCATGATGGGGGCGACTCCCAGCGATGATCCCGCGACGGAGGACAAGCGCATGCCCACCACGAGCGATTCGCGGGACTTTGACGCGATCGTCGAGAGCCTGGGACGTGATCCAGAGGAGCTTTGGCCCGCCCTTGAGGGGCTCGGCCGGCTCGAGCCCGAGGAACGGCGTTCGATCATCAGCGAACTCCGCCGCCGCGCCGCCGATCCTTGGGCGGCCACTCTACTCAGGATGATCTCGCCGAGCCAGGAGCCCACGGCGGGCCTGGTCGCGGAACCGCCCGAGCTCCAGCACGAACCGCGCCCGGCGGTGGCGATGTCGGGCGTGGTCTCGTGCTATGTGTCGCCCGTCGATGGAGAGGGGCGGGGGATGGTCGCCGTGTCCGCCCGGCAAAACGGCAGCCGCTCGACCGCGGTCTTTCTCTGCGATGTCCGGCGAGGGATCGAGGATGTCCGTGGCGAGGTCGAGGTCGAGTCCGAGCACGCCGGCGGCTTGATCGCGTCGACTCGGTCAACCGACGACGCGACCGGAGTGGCCGACGATCCGGAACTCGCCCTGGGGCTCCTCGCGGCCGGGCTGGAGCTCTCCGGTGAAAAGACCCCAACGCGCGTTCGAGACTGGATCGACCAGACCCTCGGGCGTGATTTCCCAACCGCCCGGTTCCCAACCCACCTGTTCGAGACAGCTCCCGCCCAGGCGTCCGAGGCCGATATCGCCCTTCGCTCGCAAGACGTTCTCGACGCCTGTCCAGCCTGGTTCGACGAATCGCCGCTCACGCTCGAGCTCGCCGGCGAGCTGCTCCTGCGGCACGGCGACCGCCCCCCCGATCCCACCCGTGACGCGGGGGCGTATCGTTATCTATTTGAGCGAAGGCTGCTCGGACGGCTGGAGCTGTATCGATCGATGCTGCTCTGGATGGCGCTTTTGTGGACTCGATCGGGCGAGGGAGAACTGGCCCATTCGGCCAAGCTTTTGGCCGGGCAGCTCATGGACGAGCAATTCGCGGTGCCGTCGCATCCCTTTGTCAGCGCTCTGGCGACCCGCGGCCTGACGCGAGCCCAGGACAGCCTGATCGCGTCAGGCAAGGCTCGGACCCCACCCGATCCGCGGTAAGAGCCGGATACCAATCGAAAGAGGGCCGAGCCGGCGCGATCGACCGCGCTGACCCAGCCCTCGAGTATCGGTCCCGGGGAAACGAGGACGATCACTTCTTGCCGGACTTGGCCGCGGGCTTCGCGGCCGGCTTGACCTCGGCCGGCTTGGCCACCGCCTTCGGGGCGGGCTTGCTCGACTTCTTTTCATCGGCCTTTTTCTTCTTCGCGGTGTCGCGTGCGTCACCCATGGGACAAGTCTCCTCGTAAAGGCGTTCGATCAGACGAAATGAGCCGCCGTTTCTCTCCGCGAGAACGACGCCGAAGCCTAGAATGACACCAAGATTCTCGTTCTTCAAGAGTGATTTGAAAGAAACTTGATGTTTCGCTCATTTCTCTCCCGCGGGGGGCGAACCGACCCCGGCGACTCGTCGTTTTAGACCCTGACGGTCCCAATTCCGGACCCTCCTGTTAGAATCCGTTTCCTTGGCGTTCGACCGATTTCGAGAGGAGGCCGTTCGTGACAAACCCCGCGCGAGTTCCGTTGGAAGGCGCAGACTCCGTGATCCCGCAAGGCTGGACCAAGGTCGGTCCCTCGGATCCAGCAACCCTGATCCGGGTAACACTTAAGCTCCCCCGAAGCGCGGCCCTACCCCCGGTCCCGATCGTGGCCGCGGGCGCTCCTGGCCAGCCCAAGCGCCCGACCCGCGAGCAATTCTCGCAAGCTCACGGCTCAACCGATCCCGATATCGCTCGGGTCGAGACCTTCGCCCTCGCCGCCGGCCTGACCGTCCTCGAGGTCTGTAGAGCCAGGCGCAGCGTCTGGGTCACGGGGACCATCGCCCAGTTCGAGGCCGCCTTCGGTGTCGTCCTTGAGCGCTATCGCGATCCCCAGGGAAACGAATATCGCCTTCGATCAGGC
>JAKBAP010000413.1 GCA_021808995.1 Planctomycetota bacterium
GCTAGGGATGTTCCTGCTGGCATGGAAATGGAGGATCGGCGGCTGGGGACGATGGTTCGCCGGGATCACGTTTCCCTTTTCAGGATTCCTGGTGGTCTGGCTGCTCTTTCCCGTCGCCTGGGCGGCGATCTGGACACCGTGGCTACTGCTCTCGATCGACCTCGCGATCGACCACCCCAGCCCACGGCGGGCGGTCGGCGTCGCCGCCGCGACCGCCCTCGTCATCGCCGGCGGACATATCCAGACAAGTGCTCACGTTTTATGTCTAGGAGGCGTTTTCGCGATCTCTCGCCTGTATCGCGAGGGGCGTCGGGGCGTCCCGACGTTGGGCGCGGGGTTCACGCTTGGGCTCTTGATCGCGGCGGCCCAGGTGGTGCCGCTGGCGTTTTACCTGGGAAAAAGCTCGGTCTGGGGCGATCGCGAGCGTGAGCACCCGGCCTGGTGGCGGCTCGAGCGGCCTCGGGTCTGGGACGTGGCGCGGCTCGCGGCTCCCTATGTTTACGGCGGCCAGCGTCGGGGCCAGCCCAATCTCGGCCGGGCGCTAGGCGCGGAAAACCTCAACGAATCGGCCGGGGGGTACGCGGGCTTGGCGACTCTGATCTGGCTCGCCCCGCTCGCCCTCGCCAGGAAGCGGCAAGCGCCAACGGCTCTGTTCCTGGGGACGATCGCGATCGTCGGGTTCCTGGGGGCGTTTCAATTTCCCCCGGTCGACAACCTGCTGCGCGCGATCCCGATCCTGCGGGTGACCGATAATCGTCGGCTGACGTTGTACCTGGCGTTCGCGATGCCGCTGTTGGGTGGGATAGGGATGGACCGGCTCGAGGATTCAGCCCGCCTGCCCCGGGCGTGGCTGGCGGCCTGGGCGATGGCCGCGCTCGCGCTTTTGGGGGTCGCGCTTGCGACAATCCATTCCGAGCCCTGGATCCGATCCCGAATCGAGCGCTCAAACCCGGCCGCCGGCGAGGACCCGGCCGTGGTCGCCCAGCGGGTCGAGAGCCAGACCCGGCGAGTGGTTGATTTCTTGCCACGCTATCACGGCTTTCTGGCGGCGGAGCTCGCCGGCCTGACCGCGCTCGGGTTTTTGTGTCGGCGGGGGTCGAGGGCGTGGTGGATCAGGCCGGTGCTTTTCGCGAGCGTACTGGGTGACCTGGCGGTCCTGGGCGTGGGTTACAACCCGGCGATCCCGCGGAGGATTCACGACCACGAGCCGGCCGTGATCGGGCGGCTCAAGGAGCGGCTCGCCCCCGGCGCGCGCGCGATTGGGATCGGGGCCGAGATGCCTCCGAACGTGCTCATGAGGTTTGGCCTCTCGGATCCGCGTGATTACGATTCGATCGAGCTCGAACGAGCCGTCGCGTACTTTGATTGCTTGTATGAGCCTGGCTCGACGGCCGCGCCCAGCAGGCGCTCGATCACCTGGGAGGGCGTGGTCCGCGCGCGCTCGGTCTTGGAACAGGCCGGCGTCGCCGCGGTCGTGGCCGCCAGCCGGCCCCCGCCGTCGTTCGCGAGGATCGAGCGACACGGCGGGGTCTGGATCGCCTGGCTCGCCACCAGGCCCTACGCGACCCTCGACTCAGGCGCGGAGCCCACGCTCCTCCAGATCGACGACGGCGAGATCCAGATCACGCTCGACAATGATAAGGAACATCATGTGATTGTTCGTGAGTCTTGGGATCCCGATTGGTCGGCCACGATCGATGGAGTCGCCGTCCCGGTGTCGGTTTCGCATGGGTTATTCATGGAAATCCGGGTTCCCCAGGGTCGCCATGTTTTGCTCTTGCAATACAGACCATTACATGTATGGATTAGTTTCGCGGTCAGCGCCCTCGCGATTCCGTTCGCGATTCTGGTGTTGACAAGAAATCGTTTCTTTTGAATTTCTGGAATAGACTTGGCGGGGGCTTGGACGGATCCACGCGGCCAAGTTAGAATCGCGGAATGACACCTTCCGGATTTGTGACCCGGTTCATCCAATGAGGGATTTAACGCTGATGGTCCACTTCACGTGCGATCTCTGCGGCAAGGACTTGACCTCGAGCGGCGAACGACGCTACGTCGTCAAGATGGAAGCCTTTCCCGGCTTCGACCCGACCGAACTCAAGGAAGACGACCTGGACGATGATCCGATGGAAGCCGTCGCCCAACTTCTCAAGCGCGACCCGGCCCTGGTTTCGGACTACGACTCCGACGTTCCCAAGGGCTTCCGTTTTGATCTTTGCGCGAGCTGTCACGAGAAATTTCTCAAGGACCCACTCGGCCGCGACGTCGCTCGCTCATTTGATTTCAGCAAGAACTGATCACGACGCCGCTCGCCATCAACCAGTCCCATCGCGCGACCGGTCGTGCCTGGGTCGTCGGCCACCGAACTCCTTCATCCGTGGGGCTCCGCTTCATGAGACGATCTTGATCGCCCCAGGGCCTCGTTCGCGGCCGGCGGTTAGTGGACCGCCAGCAAGATGACGTTGGTGATGACGGAGAGCGCGAGGATCATCGCCATGGCGGCGATGACGTTGTTGCGGTTGTTAACCTGGGCGGCGACCTCGACTAGTTCGCCTTCGCTCGCGCCTGGGTTTTCGTATTCAAGCTCGCCATGGGCCAGCCCCTCGAGCGCCTCGGGCTTCTGGCCGGCGATGATCGGGCTCTCTCCGCGCTCCAGGCACTTGAGATCAAGGATCAGATCGTCGGGAGTTTGGTAGCGCTGTTCGCGGCTCTTGGCCAGCATGGTTTCGACCACCATGCCCAAGCCGCCAGAGAGTTTGGTGTTCAGGTGATCGGGGGGGACGATGTTGACCTTGGGGTCGACGTGCTTGCGCATGACATCGTTGGGGGTTTCGCCGCTGTAGGGGACCTTTCCGGTGGCCATGTGATAGAGGGTCGCCCCCAGGCTGTAGATGTCGGCCCGGATGTCGATGTTGATTTCACCGCGGACCTGTTCGGGGCTGATGTAATAGGGGGTGCCGATGGCCATGCCGGCCTCGGAAAGCCCCCATTTTTCATCGTCCGTGAGCCGGGCTAGACCCAGGTCGGCGAGCTTGACCTCGCGGTTCTTGGTCAGGATCACGTTCTCGGGCTTGATGTCGCGATGGATGAGCCCGCGCTGATTGGCGTGCTTGAGAGCCTCGGCGATGGCGATCGTGATTCGCAGGGCCTCTTTTTCCTCGAACATCTTGTGCTGGTCGAGAAAGTCCTTGATCGTGACCCCCTCGACATATTCCATGACGAAATAATACCGCCCGTCAACCTGGCCCGCGTCGATTGCGTTGACCACGTTGTTGTGCGAGAGCTTGGCGGCGATCATCGCCTCGCGCTCGAAGCGCTTGATGAATTCCTTGTTTTGGGCGAGGGAGTCGAGCAACACCTTGACGGCGACCACGCGGTCCACGGAAATCTGCTTGGCCTTGTAGACGACACCCATCGAGCCCTTGCCGAGTCGCTGGAGGACTTGATAGCCGGGGATCTGGAACTTGCGGTTGGTGTCGCCGGTTTCCTGGAGTAACCTGGCCACCTGGCCCTGGGTGAGTACCTTGGCCTCGACCATGATCTCGAGCAGGCTCTTGGCGGCCTCGGTGCCTTTCGGGGAGCGCCTGGTTCGCTCGGCCTTGCAGGCCTCGACCTCGGCGGCCGTGGCCAGGCCCCGGCGAAGGATGGATTTCTCGAGTTGTGATTCGTCGACCCCCGACGATTCCCGGGGATCACGAGGAGGCGATTCGCCTGCGACCGGAGCAGCCATCCTTCCGAATCTCCCGTCAGTTTAGCCTGGAAACGACCCGCCCAGCCACCGGAACCCCGGCTGGCATCGAGCATCGCCACTGGAATCGAGATTGCGAGTAACGGAAACCGCGATCCACTCACCCTGAGGGACATCGGAGAGATAAGAATTGGGCAAGGACGCGATTTAAGGTTCATGAAGCTAGGCGCCGGCGGACCCGATTGTCAACGCGAATCCCGACCGAGCGGCGAGTTCGCATCGACTTGAGATCGCCGATTCGCGAGACTAGGATTGCGAGGACCCAACGACCCCCCAAGGGATCGCGAGTGACTCCGAGTCGCCCCGAGAGGAGTCTCTCGATCGCTCGAAGGTCCCGCTTACCAGATTGGTACGCACGGGGTCGTCCGGGGTGACAAGGCGTTTCGCGAACCCGTGGTCAAGCGACGGATTTCATCGACGAAGGGGCGGCTGATGCGAGTGGCGTACCTGCCGGGAGACGGCGTCGGGCACGAGGTTTCCATTGAGAGCGAGCAGATCCTTGCCCTGGTCGCGGACCAGGATGGGTTCAAATACCAGCTCATCCCGTTCGACCTGGGGGCGACCCGCTATCTGGGGACGGGCGAGGTCTTGCCAGACGCGATCCTGGAAAAGCTGCGAGGCTGCGACGCGATCTTGCTCGGTGCCGTGGGCGACCCGCGAGTCCCCCCCGGCGTCCTCGAGAAGGGGATCTTGCTGCGGCTCCGCTTTGAATTCCACCAATACGTGAACTTGCGTCCCGTCAAGCTGTTCCCTGGGGTGGAAGGCCCGATCAAGCGGAAGGGGCCAGACGACATCGACATGATCGTAGTCCGGGAAAACAACGAGGACCTCTACGTCGGCGCGGGGGGTTTTACCCGCAAGGGGACCCCCGAGGAGGTGGCGATCCAGACCTCGATCAATACCCGGGTCGGGGTCGAGCGGGCGATCCGGTACGCCTTCGAGTTGGCTCGCAAGCGGTCGCGGTC